>DATNGY010000427.1:0-3930 GCA_035605735.1 Solirubrobacteraceae bacterium | reverse complement strand
AACGTCCTCGCCCACGTCCACGCCGCGCGGGCGGTGCTCCCCGGCTGGCTCGAGCGCGGCGGCGGCCACTTCCTGGCCACGGCCTCCGCCGCGGGGCTGCTCACCCAGGTCGGCTCGGCGCCCTACGCCGTGACCAAGCACGCCGCCGTAGCGTTCGCCGAGTGGCTCGCGGTCACATACGGCGACCGCGGGATCGGCGTGAGCTGCCTGTGCCCGATGTGGGTCGACACCGCGATGCTCGGCTCGATGGGCGACGAGGGCGGCCGGCTCGTGAGCGCCCAGGCGGGGGCGATCCTCGCGCCCGAGCAGGTCGCGGCCGACGCGCTCGCGGCGATCCGCGACGGGCGCTTCCTCGTGCTCCCGCACCCCGAGGTCCTCGAGTTCTTCCGGCGCAAGGCCGACGACTACGACCGCTGGCTCGCCGGGATGCGACGCCTGCAGCGCCGGGCGGCCGCCGCCCAGGGCTGAGGCCATGGCCCCGGAGACCCGCTACGCCCGCCGCGGCGACGTCTCGATCGCGTGGGCGGGCGCCGGCGAGGGGCCGTTCGACCTGCTCTTCCTCCCCGGCTTCATCTCGCACGTCGAGCACGCCTGGGAGGACCCGGGCCTCGCCGCCTTCTTCGAGCGCCTCGCGGGCTTCACGCGCCTGCTCGTCATGGACCGCCGCGGCACCGGCCTGTCGGACAGTCGCCAGGGCGCGCTCGGCCTCGACGAGGAGGTCGGAGACGTGCTCGCCGTCCTCGACGCGGCCGGCAGCGAGCGCGCCGTCCTGCTCGGCTACACGACGGGCGGCGCGCTCGCCGTGCGCGTCGCCACGCGCGCGCCCGAGCGCGTGCGCGCGCTCGTGCTCTACGCGACGCTCGTGACGTCGATCGCCACCGAGGACGTCGACTGGACGCTCGACGCGCGCGAGCGCCAGGCGAGCTGGAACCGCATGGTCGAGATCTGGGGGACGGGCGCGAACCTCGCGACGGTCGCGCCTTCGCACGCCGACGACGAGCGCCTGCGAGCGTGGCTGGCGCGGCTCGAGCGCCTCTCCTCGAGCCCCGGCGAGCTGCAGCGGATGGCCGCGAGCTTCGGCGCCGACGACGTCCGCGCCGACCTCCCCGAGCTGCGCGTCCCGACGCTCGTGCTGCACCGCATGGGCGACCGCCTGATCGACGTGCGCCACTCGCGCTACCTCGCCGACCACGTCCCCGGCGCGCGCTACGTCGAGCTGGAGGGCATCGACAACCTGCCGAGCGTCGGCGACAGCGCCGCGATCCTCGGCGAGATCGAGGAGTTCCTCACCGGCGGTCGCTCGCGCACGCCCGAGCGCGCGCTGTTCACCGTGCTCTTCAGCGACGTGGTCGACTCCACCGGCCACGCCGCGCGGCTCGGCGACGCGCGCTGGCGCGAGCGGCTCGCGGCCCACGACGCGGCCGTCCGCCGCGAGGTCGACCGCTTCGGAGGTCGCGAGGTCAAGGCCATCGGCGACGCCTTCCTCGTCGTCTTCGACGGCGCGCCGTCGGCCGCGGTGCGCTGCGCGGCGGCGCTCGTCGACGCGGTTCGCCCGCTCGGCCTCGAGCTGCGCGTCGGCCTGCACACCGGCGAGTGCGAGGTCATGGGCGACGACATCGGCGGGATGGCGGTCCACATCGCCGCGCGCGTCGCGGCGCTCGCGCGGCCGGGACAGGCGATCGCGTCGGGGACGGTCTACGGGACCGTCGTGGGCTCGGGCCTGCGCTTCGCCGACCTCGGCGTCCACGAGCTCAAGGGCGTGCCCGGCCACTGGCCGCTCTTCGCGCTGACGCCGTGACCCGCGACCACGCGTAGCGGAAGAGCAGCGCCGCCCAGTCGGCGACGCCGCCGGCGAGGTGGCCGAGCGGCCCGGTGACCAGCCAGGCCGCCGCGCGCGTCGTCGGTCGCATGGGGAGCGGACGCTATCGTCCGACGGCCATGCCGACCGCGCTCAAGACGACCGTCACCGAGCTGCCCGAGTCGCGCGTGCGCGTGCAGGCCGAGGTCCCCGCGACCGAGGTGCAGCGCCGTCTCGAGCAGGCCGCGCGCCGGATCGGGCGCGACCTGCGCATGCCCGGCTTCCGCAAGGGCAAGGTCCCGCCGCCGGTCGTCATCCGCCGCGTCGGGCGCGACGCGGTCCTCGACGAGGCCGTGCGCGGGACGCTCGGGCGCTGGTACGTCGAGGCCATCGACGACGCCGGCATCCATCCCGTCGGCGAGCCCGACCTCGACCTCGGCGACCTCCCGGGGGAGGGCCAGCCGCTGACGTTCACGATCGAGATCGGCGTGCGCCCGACGGCGACGCTCGGCAGCTACGAGGGCGTCGAGGTCGGGCGCCGCGAGCCGGCCGCCGACCCCGAGGCGATCCAGGGCGAGCTCGACGCGCTGCGCGAGCGCTCGGCGCGCCTCGAGACCGTCGACGAGCCCGCGGGCGACGGCGACTTCGTCGTCATCGACTACGCGGGGACGCTCGAGGCCGAAGGCCGAGAGCCGGGCGAGCCGTTCGCGGGCGGCGAGGGGCGCGACCAGCTCGTCGAGCTCGGCGCGGGGCGCCTCATTCCAGACATGGAGGAGGGGCTGCGCGGCGCGCGCGCGGGCGAGCACCGCGCGCTCGACGTGACGTTTCCCGACGACTACGGCGCCGCGGAGCTCGCCGGACGCACGGCCAAGTTCGAGATCGACGTCAAGGAGGTTCGCCGCAAGGACCTGCCCGAGCTCGACGACGACTTCGCCTCCGACGCGGCGGGCTTCGACACGCTCGAGGAGCTGCGCAAGGACGTCGCGGCGAAGCTGCTCGAGGCCGACGAGAGGCGCGTCGAGGCCGAGTTCCGCGAGGCCGTGATCGACGCGGTCGTCCGCGACGCGACCGTCGACGTCCCCGAGGCGCTCGTCGAGGCACGCGCCCGCGAGCTGTGGGACCGCATGGTCCATTCGCTCTCGCACCAGGGCATCTCGCAGGAGACCTACCTGCAGATCGCCGGCCGCAGCGAGGACGACATCGTCGCCGAGGCGCGCCCCGACGCCGAGCAGGCGCTCAAGCGCGAGGCAGTCATCGCGGCCGTCGTCGAGGCCGAGGGGATCGAGCCGAGCGACGGCGACGTGCTCGACGCCCTGCAGGCGTCGGCCACCCGCGAGGAGACGACGCCCGAGGCGCTGCGCCAGCGCCTCGAGCAGGCCGGGCGGCTCGACGACGTACGGGAGGACCTCGCGCAGCGCGCCGCGGTAGACCTCCTCGCCGAGCGCGCGGTCCCGATCTCGGTGGAGCAGGCGCAGGCCCGCGACAAGCTGTGGACGCCGGGCGCCGAGCGCGCCGAGCGCGGCGAGTCGCAGCTGTGGACCCCCGGTTCGTGACGGCTCTGCGTCGGCGCGCGCGCGTCGCGCGACAGGCCGCCGGACGGCCGGCGGGCGGTTGCTAGGCTGGCTCGACGCCGCCGCCACGACCGTCCTTTCGGCGTGGGCAGGATTCGTCACCTTCGAGCGAAACTGAAGCGAGGACCATGAGCCCCCTTGTCCCCATGGTGGTGGAGCAGACGTCGCGAGGCGAGCGCGCCTTCGACATCTACTCGCGCCTGCTCAACGAGCGCATCGTGTTCCTGGGGACCCCGGTGGACGATCAGATCGCCAACCTCGTGGTCGCTCAGCTGCTGCACCTCGAGTCCGAGGATCCCGACAAGGACATCTCGGTCTACATCAACTCGCCGGGCGGCTCGGTCTACGCCGGCCTGGCGATCTACGACACGATGCAGTTCATCAAGCCCGACGTGCAGACGATCTGCGTCGGCATCGCGATGTCGATGGGCGCGCTTCTGCTGGCGGGCGGCGCGGAGGGCAAGCGGATGGCCCTGCCGAACGCGAAGATCCTCATCCACCAGGTCTCCTCGGGCTTCCAGGGCCAGGCGTCGGACATCGAGATCCACGCCAAGGAGATCA
>DATNGY010000426.1:0-9007 GCA_035605735.1 Solirubrobacteraceae bacterium | reverse complement strand
GTTCAGCTCGGCGGACTGAAGTAGATCGTCGGGTCGCCCGCCACGAGCCAGATCTCCGGGTGCTCGAGCGGCACGAAGCTCCGGTCGCCGCCCGGCTCACGCGTGTCGGGGACCGTGTTGCCGCTCGGCTGGTGGACGATGAAGCTCACCGGCTTCGTGTCGTCTTTGAGCGGGATCTGGAAGACGGCGCCGAACGCGTCCGTCCCCGACGGCGGCCGCGGTGCCGTCCAGTCCGTCGCCACGCCGTCGGCGATCGCGTCGCCCCACAGGTGCAGGCCCCAGCCGGCGTAGTCGCCGTTCGCGCGCCGGTAGTGGACGATCGCGTTCGTGACCGGCGTCTGGACCACGGTCACCGTGCGCGCGGCGGAGGTGACGGACCGGCCCGGGGCGTACCGGAGCACCGCGCGGTAGCGGACCGTGGTGCCGTCGGGCAGGCTCGCCGTGTCGTCGAACGCGGTGTAGGCCGGCGACGAGTCGTCCGTACCGATCGACGTCCACGGGCCCGCGCCGACCTGACGCTGAAGCGTGACGACGTACCACGGATGCTCGGGCGTCGCCGTCGCCCGGACCTCCACGCGGCCGCGCACGCGGCCGTTGTCGGAGGGCGCCCCGAGCGCGATCACCGGCGGGGCGACGGTCGCACGCGCGACCGCGCTGACGCGCCTGTGGCCCGCGAGGTCGCGCACGACGGCGCGGTACCGGACGGCCGTGCCGGGATCGATGTCGGAAACGTCGTGGAAGACCCGGTATGGCGCGTTGTCGTCGGTGCCGATCGGCCTCCACGACCCGCGCCCGACCCGGGCCTCGAACGTGACCTCGGCGAACCCGTCTCCGCCCACGTCGGCGCGGACCTCGGCTCGGTCGCGCTCGTCGCCGACCGTCGCGACCGAGATCGACGGCGTCGAGCGGCCCGCCTCGACCTCGTGCGTGGACCGGTAGACGACCGTCGACAGCGGCCCGACGGTGACGCTCAGGCGCTTGCCGGCGTCCGTCCGCACGCGCGCCTCGCCGGAGCCGTAGAGCAGGCGGAAGCCCGTCCGGGCCAAGTACGTCGGGACGGCGGCGGTCTGCGTCGTCTCGGCGTTGTTGGCGGCCACGACATACTCCCGCCGCTCGCGCCGATCGAGGCGCGAGAACGCGAAGATCCCGGGGGCGCTCGACGACCACCGCGTCTGCTGGGCGCCGTTGCGCAGCGCTGGATGACGCCGGGTCACGCGCGCGAGCGCGCGGATGTCCTGGTACAGGGGGTGCGACCGGTCGAAGTTCGACTCCGCGGTCGTCGCGTCGGTCCCGATGAGGTCGTCGTCGTTGTAGGAGGCGACGCGGCTCGGGAACATGTCCTGGCGCGCGTCCTGGTCGCCGCCGTCGCCCGTGAAGCCCTGCTCGTCGCCGTAGTAGACGACCGGGTTGCCGCGTGAGAAGTACATGAGCTCGTGGCCGAGGCGGTCGCGCGCGAGCAGCTCGCCGTCGCTCGCGCCGGGATTGGCGACGGAGACGAAGCGCCCAAAGCGGCCCTTGTCGTGGTTGCCGAGGAACGTCGGCAGCTGGTAGGCGTTCGAGTCGGCGTCGGTGTACCAGTCGTCGCCGGCGAAGAAGTCGCGCAGCTCGTCCGTCGGGTGGCCGTCGGCCGCGAAGTGCTGCGCCGCCTGCTGGAACGGGAAGTCCAGGATGGACTGGACGCGGTCGTGCGTCACGTAGTGCGACGTCAGCGGTCGCGTCGTGTCGGCGACCTCGCCGAACATGAAGAACCGGCGCTTGCCGTGGGCCCGGGCGAACCCGAGCACGCGCGGCGCGAAGCGCTGCCAGAAGTCGTCGTTGACATGCTTCATCGTGTCGATCCGGAAGCCGTCGATGCCGAAGTCCCGGATCCACGTCTCATAGACGTCGATCATCCCGTTGACGACGCGCCGGTTCTCCGTGAAGAGGTCGTCGAGCCCGAAGAAGTCGCCGTACTGCGAGTTCTCGCCGGTGAACGTCGTGTCGCCGCGGTTGTGGTAGAGCGTGACGTCGTTGAGCCAGTCCGGGACCTTCGTGGGCCGGTCGGCCGGCACGTACGGGTGGTAGGGGAAGCTCGTCAGCGGGCTGAGCGCCGGGAACGCATTCGTGCCCGCAAAGTCCCGGTCGTCGAACGGCACGCCCTGGGCCGTGCGGTAGGGCGACACGTCCTTGGAGACGTAGGGCATGCGAGCGCCCTCCCGGCAGGCGATGACGTCGGCCGTGTGGTTGGTGATGATGTCGAAGAAGACCTTCATCCCCATCGCGTGGGCGTCGTCGACGAGCGCGGCGAGCTCGTCGTTCGTCCCGAGGTGCGGGTCGATCTGCGTGAAATCGGTGACCCAATAGCCGTGATAGCCGGCGGACTTGTCCTCGGGCTGGTACGCGCGGTTCTTGAAGCTCGGGGTCAACCAGATCGCCGTCGTTCCGAGGCCGCGGATGTAGCGCAGGCGCTGGCGCAGCCCGGCGAGGTCGCCGCCGTGATACATGCCCTTCGCGGTCGGGTCGAAGCCCGAGATCGTCGGGTCTGCCGGCAGGCCGCCGAGGTCGTTCGCCGTCGTCCCGTTCTCGAAGCGGTCGGCCATCACGAAGTAGAAGTTCTGGTCGGTCAGCGGCGCGCGGAGGCTGTGCTGCGCGCGTACCGAGGACGGCCGCGCGGAGGCCGACGGCGCGAGCAGGAACGCGGTCGCGAGGACCGACAGCGCGAGGGCACACAGGCGCGCGTGAGACATCGACCGCTCCTCCTGGGACCGCTTGGGAACCGGTTCCAGCGCCGCATGGACGGCGCCGAACGCGGGCGGGACTTCTCCCACCGGCCGTCGGCCGTGTCAAGCGCCGCCGCTCGTCGCGTGAGAGACGCCGCTCACCGGCGCCGCGCCGCGACGTAGAAGCGACGGCCTCAGGTTGGGGGCGGCCGGCGGCGCAGCGGCGCGCGGCCCTTGGGCTGGCGGGGCTCGGGGCGCGCCGGCATCGGCGGCACGGGCCGGCGCTCGGGCTGGTCGGGCGTCACGGTCACGGGCTCGCCGTGGTGGACGAGCTCGAGCTCGTCGCCGGCCAGCAGCTCGTAGGACGCCTCGGCGTCGCGGACCTCGACGCGCAGGCGCCGCCCGCGGTAGGCGAGGCGGAACGCGAGGCGGCTCAGGCGCGGCGGCAGGCGCGGCGCGAAGCGCAGCGTGCGGTCGTGGTCGCGCAGGCCGCCGAAGCCCTGAACGGCGGCGATCCACGTCCCCGCGAGCGACGCGATGTGCAACCCGTCGCGCGTGTTGTGCTCGAGGTCGTCGAGGTCCATGAGCGCCGCCTCGCCGAAGTAGTCGTACGCGAGCTCCATGTGGCCGGTCTCGGCCGCCATGACGGCCTGGGTGCACGCCGACAGCGACGAGTCGCGCACCGTGATGCGCTCGTAGAAGGCGAAGTCGCGCGCCTTCTGCTCGTCGGAGAACTGATCGCCGCAGACGTGCAGCGCGAGCACGAGGTCGGCCTGCTTGACGACCTGGCTGCGGTAGAGCTCGAAGTACGGGAAGTGCAGCAGCAGCGGGTACTGGTCGGGCGACGTGCTCTCGAAGTCCCAGGGCGCCTTGCGCGTGAAGTCCTGCGACTGCGAGGTGACGCCCACCATCTCGTCGTAGGGGACGACCATCGCGCCCCCCGCGTCGCGCCAGGACGCCACCTCTTCGACGTTGACGCCCAACGCGCGCGCCTCGTCGACGTGGCGCATGCAGCAGTCGGCCGCCGCGCGCAGGTTCCGCGCGGCCATGAGGTTCGTATAGACGTTGTCGTCGACGACCGCCGTGTACTCGTCGGGCCCGGTGACGCCGTCGATGTGGAACGTGCCGTCGGCGTCGTGGTGACCGAGCGAGCGCCACAGCCGGGCGGTGCGCACGAGCAACTCGAGGCCGACCGTGCCGTCGAACTCGTCGTCGCCCGTGGCCTGGACGTAGCGCACGGCGGCGACCGCGATGTCGGCGTTGACATGGAACGCCGCCGTGCCCGCCGGCCAGTAGGCCGAGCACTCCTGCCCGCGGATCGTCCGCCACGGGAATACGGCGCCGCGCAGGCGCAGCTGGTGAGCGCGCTCGCGCGCGAGGTCGAGCGTCGAGTGGCGCCAGCGCAGCGCGTCGGCGGCGGCGTCCGGCGAGGTGTAGGTGAGCACCGGCAGCACGAAGCTCTCGGTGTCCCAGAACGTATGACCGTCGTAGCCGGGTCCAGTGAGCCCCTTGGCGGCGATCGCGCGTCGCTCGGCGCGCTCGCCGGACTGCAGGGTGTGGAAGAGCGCGAAGCGCACGGCCTGCTGGAGCTCGGTATCGCCGTCGAGCTCGACGTCGCCGCGCTCCCAGAAGGCGTCAAGGTATGCGCGCTGATCTCCGGCGAGGCCGTCCCAGCCCGACTTGCGGGCGGCCGCGAGCGTCGCGTCGGCCTGCGCGCGCAGCGAAGGCAGCGAGCGCTGGCTCGACCAGCAGTAGGCCAGCAGCTTGTCCAGCCGCAGCGCGTCGCCGCCGGGCTCGAGGTCGGCGGCGATCGTGACGCGGGCGAGGTCGTCCTCGCTCTCGGCCTGCGTGACGGCGGCCTCGCCGGCGTCGACGACGTGGTCCATGCCGGCCGCCATCCGCAGCCCGCTGCGCCGCGTGACGTGGACGAGGATGGCGCGCAGGTCGTGGATGACGTGGTGCTCGGCGACGAGCGGCACCGCGAGCGCGGCGGCCGCCCGCGGGTCCTTGCTCTGCGGCGGCATCGGCTCGTTGGCCACGAGCTCGGACTGCACGACGACGCGCACGGGGCGGTCGAGCGCGCGCACCTCGTAGCGGATGGCCGCGGCCGAGCGCTGGCTGAAGGAGACCAGGCGCGTCGAGCGGACCTCCACGCGCCGCCCGGACGGCGACTGCCAGCGCACCACGCGCTCGAGCGTGCCCGCCCGGAGGTCGAGCGTGCGCACGTGGTGCTCGAGCTCGCCGTAGCGGACGTCGAACTGCTCGTCGTCGACGAGCAGCCGGATGAGCTTGCCGTTGGTGACGTTGAGCACGGTCTGGCCGTCCTCGGGGTAGCCGTAGCCGGCCTCGGCGTAGGGCAGCGGGCGCGTCTCGTAGAAGGCGCCGAGGTAGGTGCCCGGCAGCCCGAACGGCTCGCCCTCGTCGAGGTTGCCGCGGAGCCCGATGTGGCCGTTGGAGAGCGCGAAGACGGACTCGGACTGCGCGAGGACGTCGAGCTTGAGCTGCTCCTCGGTCACCGCCCACGGCTCGACGCGATAGCTCGGGTGATCGATCACGACTCGTCCAGGAGCTCGGCGAGGTCCCGGACGACGCGGTCGGCGCCGTGCTCGCGCAGCGCCTCGGCGTGCCCCACGCGGTCGACGCCGACGACGATGCCGAAGCGTCCCGCGCGCCCGGCCTCGACGCCCGCCAGGGCGTCCTCGAAGACGGCCGCATGCGCCGGGTCGGCGCCGAGCCGGCGCGCGCCCTCCAGGAACGTGTCGGGCGCCGGCTTGCCCGCCAGCTGCCGCTGCTGGGCGACGACCCCGTCGATGCGCTCCTCGAGCAGGTCCGCCAGGCCGGTGACGCGCAGGACGTCGGCGGTGTTCGCGCTCGAGGAGACGACGGCGCGCCGCAGGCCGGCCTCGCGCGCGGCCCGCAGGTAGCGCAGCGAGCCTTCGTAGACCTCGACGCCCTGGGTGCGGATGAGCCCGAGGACGATCTCGTTCTTGCGGTCGCCGAGGCGGCGCACGAGCGCGTCGTCGTAGGGCATGCCGCGCGAGCGCAGGAACGAGCGGACGCCGTCGTAGCGCGGCCTGCCGTCGACGTACTCGTTGTAGTCCTCCTGAGCGTCGAACGGGCGGAAGCTCTCGCCCTCGCGCTCGCGCAGGAACTCGTCGAACATCTGCTTCCAGGCCGCCGCGTGGATCTTCGCGGTCTGGGTGAGCACGCCGTCGAGGTCGAAGAGCAGCGCGGTGATGCCGTCGGGGAGCCCGAGCACGCCGCTTACGTTCCCGCTTGGAGCGCTCGAGAACCGGCTACCTTCCCCCGTGCCGTGCCGCGCATCTACGTCACCGGCCACCGCAACCCCGACACGGATGCGATCGCTGCGGCGATCGGGATGGCCGAGCTGAAGCGCCGCCTCGACCCCGGCAACGAGTACGTCCCCGTGCGCCTCGGCGACCTCAACGCGCAGACGACGTGGGTGCTCGAGCGCGCCGAGGCCCGCGCCCCCGAGCTCCTGCCGCACATCATGCTGCGCGTGTGCGACGTGATGCGCACCGACTTCCCGACCGCCCATCAGCGCCAGTCGGTGCGCGAGGTCGGGCTGGCGATGGCCCGCGAGGGCCTCGACCTGCTGCCGATCGTCGACGACGACGGGGCGCTCGCCGGGGTAATGACCGAGCGCGCGCTCGCGCGGCGCTACATCCGCGAGTCGCGCGAGGCGTCGCGCCTCGACGCCCCCACCGCGGTGAGCACGATCGTCGGCGTGCTCGAGGGGCGTCTGCTCGCCGGCGAGGACCGCGACATCGCCGGGCGCGTGTGGGTCGTCGCGATGGACGTCACGACGCTTCCGACCGGGATGGAGACGGGTGACGTCGCCGTCGTGGGCAACCGACCCGACGCGCAGCGCACGGCGATCGACGTCGGCGTCGACCTGCTCGTGACGACGAACGGCACCGAGCCCGACGAGGACATCCTCGCGCTCGCCGGCGAGCACGGGACGGCCGTGGTCACCTCGCCGCTGGATAGCTACGTCACCGGGCGCCTGATCACGCTCGCCTCGCCGTCGTCCTCGCTCATGGACTCCGAGCCGCTGACCGCGCGGCGCGACGACCTCCTCAGCGACGTCGCCGAGGAGATCAAGGACGTGCACTACCGGGCGGCCGTCGCCGTCGACGGGTCGCGCCAGCCGATCGGGCTCGTTACGCGGTCGGACCTTCTGAGCCCCACGCCGCGGCGCGTCATCCTCGTCGACCACGCCGAGCACGCCCAGAGCGTCCCGGGCATCGAGCAGGCGGAGATCCTCGAGATCCTGGACCACCACCACATCGGGTCGATCGAGACGAAGATCCCGGTCACGGCGACGTTCGATCCCGTCGGCTCGACGGCGACGCTCGTCATCGAGCGCTTTCGCCAGAGCGGGATGGAGCCGACCCGCTCGACGGCCACCGCGCTGCTCGGAGCGATCCTCTCGGACACCGTGATCCTCAACTCGCCGACGACGACCGAGCGCGACCGGCACGTGGTCGAGTACCTCGAGCGCGTCCTCGAGCTCGACGCGATCGAGTTCGGGCGCGAGATGTTCGAGGAGACCTCCGACGTCTCCGACACGCCCGTCGACGAGATCCTCGCGCGCGACGTCAAGGAGTACGAGCTCGGCGCGGGGCAGACGGTCAAGATCGCCCAGGTCGAGACGGTCGGTCCGACCCTGCAGGAGCGCCGCGACGAGCTGCTCGAGGCGCTGCGCGAGGAGCAGGAGCGCTCGGACCACGCGGTCTCGGCGCTGATGGTGACCGACATCCTCGCCCAGGGCACGGAGCTGCTCGTCGCCGGCGACCCGGGCCCGCTCGAGCGCGCGTTCGGCGAGCGACCCGTCGACGGCGTCCTCAGCCTCCCGGGAGTCATGAGCCGCAAGAAGCAGGTCGCGCCGAAGCTCATGGCCGCCGCCGCGGGGTAGTGCCGTGCCAGGCAACGTTCGCCCGTTCGTGGCGGGCGCTCGTCGCGCCTGGCGGCGTCCTCGGACTTGCCTTTGCCGCCGGCAAAGGCGGCGTCCTGCGTCCTTGCCAGCCACGACGATCGCTCCGCCATGAACGAGGCGAACGTCGCCTGACACGCCACTAGGTCGCGCGGCACAATCACGGGCCATGTCGTCGCGTTCCCTGCTCCCCGCCTGCCTGCTCGCGTGCTCCGCCGCGCTGGCCACGGGCTGCGGCGGCGGCTCGGGGCGCGGCGGCGACGCCGTGCGCCTCGACATCGCGGCGCCCGCCGACGCCGCGACCGTCCGCTCCGACGCCGTCGAGATCCGCGGCTCGGTCCGCCCGGCGACCGCGACCGTCGTGGTCGCGGGCCGGCCGGCGGAGGTCTCGGCCGGCGCGTTCTCGGCCCGCGTCGCGCTCGACGCCGGGGTCAACGTCATCGACGTCCTCGCGAGCGCCGGCGACGCCCGGCCCGCGCTCGCCGCTCTGCGCGTGCGCAGGCTCGTCATCGTGCGAGTCCCCGCACTCGTCGGGCTGGCCCCCGACGAGGCGACCGCGCGGCTGGAGGCGCTGGGCCTGAAGGCTGACCGTGAGAACGGCGGCGGCCTCTTCGACGAGCTCCTCGGCGGCGATCCCCGCGTCTGCCAGACCGATCCCGTGGCGGGCACGCGCGCCGACCCCGGCGCGACCGTGCTCCTCGAGGTCGCGCGGCGGTGCTAGTGGGCCTTCCCGCGACGTTTGACCGGAAACGGCAGACGCCGATCACCGCCTGGCTGTCCGACCACCGGCCTGCGGCCGGCGGTGCCCGTCGACCCTTGAAAGACCTCTGGTCTTCCTGCGGGTCTGCGTCCTTGCCGGCCGGCGCAGGCGCCTCGCCGTTTCCGGTCCAACGTCGCGAGAAGACCCACTAGGAGCGGGGCTCAGAGGTGATGAGGCGGATGCGTGGCTCGCCGCCCGAGCCGCGCACGACGCCGAGGACGAGCTCGCCCGTGATCGGGGGGCGGCCCGCCCGGCGCACGGCGTAGCGGCCGCTCGCGCGCCCCACGGCGCCGCCGGTGACGCGCAGATCGGTGAGGTCGTACCCCCGCGTGCGATTGGCGGCGAACTGGCGCTCGTACTCGGCGACGACGGCGGCCCGTCCGCGCTGGCGGTCGGTCGTCCCCACCCGCACGGCGTTCGCGGTCAGCAGGCGCCCGAGCGCCTTGCCGTCCTCGCGCCCGTAGGCGCGCGAGAACGCGCGCGCGACGCCGCGCACCTCGCCGGCCTGAAGCGGTCCGTCGTCGCCGCCGCCGAGCGCGACGGCGACCGCCGCGGCGCCGGCGACCGCGGCGAGCGCGCCGAGGGCGATGA
>DATNGY010000425.1:0-4502 GCA_035605735.1 Solirubrobacteraceae bacterium | reverse complement strand
CCGCCCTGGTCGCGAGCTCGCGCGCGTGCGCGAGGTCGCGGGTGAGCTCGATCGAGAACGCGACCCCGAGGGCGCGCAGTCGCGCCTCGACCGCCGGCCGCGCCCGCGCGGCGCGACCGGCGCCCGCCGCGGGGTTGACGAGCAGCTCGACGGGACCGGGCATCGTGCGAGCGCTCAGGCCAGGACGAGCTCGGCCAGGGTCGGGGCGATGAGGGCGGGCGCGGGGTCGGCGTCGCGTGCCATCGCGGCCGACGTCGCGCCGGTGAGCACGATCGCCGCGTCGAGCCCCGCGGCGCGGGCGCCCGCGCCGTCGGAGTCGAGGCGGTCGCCGACGACGAGCGCGCGCCCCGGGCCGAGGCGGTCGACCGCGGTCCGGAAGAGCTGCGGCGCGGGCTTGCCGACGTTGCGCGCCCGCGCGCCGGTCGCCGTCTCGACGGCGGCGACCACGGCGCCGGTGCCGGGCCAGGGCCCGTCGGGTCCGGGGAAGGTCGGGTCGCGCGCGGCGCACACCAGCTCGGCGCCGCGCAGGACGGCCTGGAGGGCGCCGCGCAGCTCGGCGTAGTCGAAGCCCTCGTGGCCTGCGACGACGACGACGTCGGCGCGCGCGGCGAGGTCGGAGCCGTTGAGGATCCGCAGCCCCGCGTCGGCCACGTGCCGGTGCATCGCCGGCGAGCCGATGACGAACGCGGTCGCGTGGCCGGACTCCGCCAGCACGAACTGGACGGCGCCGCCGACCGTGACGACCTCCTCGCGCGAGGCGCGGAAGCCGAGGCGCCAGAGCTTGCGCACGAACTCGTCCTCGCCGTGGCGCCCGTCGTTGGTGATGAACGCCACGCCCTTGCCGGCCGCCCGCAGCGCCGCCACGGCGTCGGTCGCGCCCGGCGTGGGCACGTCGCCGACCCAGACGCAGCCGTCGAGGTCGAGGAGCAGGTGGTCGTACGGCGCGACCGCCGACGCGAGACCCACTAGTGGGCCTTCTCGCCCACTAGAAGAGCGTCGCCGGCGCGGCGGCCGGGTCGGCCGGATCGAGGCAGTCGGGCTCGTCGTGGCGGGCGTCGTTGACGGCCACGCCGACCGCGCGTCGCGCCGTGGCGTCGAGCGGCACGCACAGCGCGCTCAGGGCCGCCGCGGGGGTGGCCGGGTCGAGCCAGCTCGCCTCGGCGTCGCGCTCGAGCATGACCGGCATGCGGTCGTGGATGCCCTCGAGGTCGGCGCTGGCGCGCGTTGTGACGATCGCGCACGTGCGCAGCGGCTCGACGCCGCCCGCGCCCCCGAGCGGAGCGAGTTGGGTGTCCGGTCCCCGCCAGCTCGCCCACAGACCGGCGAAGGCGAACGGCGCTCCGTCGCCGCGCGTCACCCACCACGGCTGCTTCGAGCCGCCCGGGCGACGCTCCCACTCGTAGAAGCCGTCGGCGACCACGAGGCAGCGCCGCCGCTCGAACGACGAGCGGAAGGCGCCGTTGGAGGCCATCGTCTCGGCGCGCGCGTTGATGAGCTTGAGGCCCAGGCGCTTGGGGTCGTCGGCCCAGTACGGGACGAGTCCCCAGCGCAGGACGTCGCCGCGCGGCGCGCCCTCGCGGTCGGTCGTGACGGCCACGACGTCGTCGCCGGGGGCGACGTTGAAGCGCCGGTGGACGGCGACGCGCTCGCCGAGCGCGAAGCGCTCCCGCAGCGCGCTCGGATCGGGGCCCGCGAGCGTGTAGCGGCCGCACACGGCGGCGGTCAGCCGGCTTGCGCGGCGCGCGCCCGGGCCTGTCGCCGGCGGCCCAGGAGCACGAGCACGCCGAGGACGGCGGCGATGATGACGACGCCGAGCAGCAGCGCGAACGCCGTACCGACGCCGCCGAAGGGCAGCGCGACGAGCTTGGCCAGGCCGAAGCCGAGCGCGAGCAGAGCGACGACGATGGCGATGATGAGCAGGATGCCGCGCGCGCGGACCCAAAGCGGCGTGCCCGGCGGCGGGGCGAGCATCCCCATGACGCGCAAGAGCAGGAGCTGGCGGCCGCTCGGCGGCTCCTGCCCGAGCCGCTCGACGGCTTCCTTGAGGTCGTCCGGGCGGCGCTCGGCCAGCGCGAGCGAGGCGTCGGCCATGCGGCGCAGCTGCATCCGCTCCTGTGGCCGGGCGGCCGCGATCGCGCGGCGGAAGTAGTCGCGGGCCGCGTCGGCGTCGTAGCGCTCGGAGGCGCGCGCGCCGAGGATGGCCAGCGCCGCGGCCTTGAACTTCTGCTCGCGCTGGAGCTCCTCGTCGGAGCGCTCCTGGAGCGCCTGCATGGCGGCGAGGCCGCCGCGCTGCTCGACGCGGATCTGTCGTTGCTTGGGAGGCATGGGAGACCGAGGGCCGAACAAGGGTACGTCATGACCGCGTCGGAGCTCCTGCGCCTGCACAACCGCGGGATGGTCAGCTTCGACCTCGCGCTCGGGACGGCGGCGCTCGTCGCGCCCGACCGCCTGCTCGCGCTCCTGGGCCACGATCCACCCGGCGCCGACGCCCGCTGGCTGCTGCGACGCAACGGGCCGGTGTGGCTGACGTTCGCGGCCGCCCATGCCGTCGCGGCGGCGCGCGACGAGCCGCGCGACTGGTGGGCGCTCGCGTGGCTGCGGGCGACCGAGGTCTTCACCGACGTGCTCTGGGCGCGCTCGCCCGCGTTCCGGCGGCCGGGGGCGCGCGCGACGCTGGCGCTCGCGGGGGCGGGAAACGCCGCCATGGTCGCGGGCTTCGCGTGGCTTTCGGGCCGGCGCTGAGCGGCCGGGAGCCCGCGCGCGGCCGCCGCGCTAGGCTCGCCCGGCATGCGGCCCGCAGTCACGCTCGCCGCCGTCCTGGCGGCGCTCGCGCTCCTGGCTCCCGCGGCCGGCGCCCAGCAGGCGCCGTCGCTCGGCGCGCCCGAGACGACGACCCAGAGCGCGCCGGTCGTCAAGACCGACTCGAGCTCGGACAACGGCGGCGGCCTCTCGACGTGGCAGGAGCTGCTCATCTTCGGCGCCGGGCTCGCCCTCCTGGCCGGCATCGGCTTCGCGATCCTCGGCGACGCGCGCGAGCGCACGCGCCGCCACCGCGGACGCGCCGAGCCCGCCGTGACGGGCCCCGGCCCGCACCGCCACGGGCGCCGGGCCAAGCAGCGCGCACGAGAGAAGACGAAGGCGGCGCGCGCGCAGCGGCGACGCAACCGGTGAGGGGCCCTGGCCGGGCATCGTCGACTCGAATTCCAGGTCCTGCACCCATACGGTGCAAAACCTGGATCTCGACGCGCCGGCGCGCCTGTCACCGGCACGGGTGACCGCTACGAGCCGGGCACGTCGACGTAGCCGGTGCCGAGCGCCCGGCCCTTGGCGGCGAGACACGCGCGCTCGAGGCGCACGTAGACGAGCGTCTTGCCGCGCTCGCTCTGCGGCGGGTTGTTGCGGCACCACACGTAGGTGAAGCGCTTGAAGTCCAGCGCGGCGACGAACGGGTAGCCGAAGCGCCCGACCGACTTGCCGCCCGCGCGCACGTCGCGGCGGATGGCGACGCAGTCGTAGCGGCCGATGGGCTTGGAGAGCACGCGGTCGTCGGGCACGGCATCCGGCGAGCGCAGGTAGGGACCGCACTCGGTGGCCACGATCGGGCCGTCGAGCTCGCCGCGGGCCGCGCGCCCGCGCGCGTCCGCGGTGATCGAGGCCTCGACGCGGCCGACGAGCGCGGCCCGCGCCGCGCGCTGCTGCGCGGCGCTCGCGCCCGCCGCCGGGCGCAGCGCGCGCGCCGCGCCGCGGTGGGGGGCCTGCTCGCGGACGAGGCGCGCGCGAGCGGTCGCCACGGCCTTGGCCAGGTCGCGATCCTCGCGCTCCCTGCGGTTGGAGCCGACGATGTTCAGCACGACGAGCAGCGCGGCGAGCGCGACGACCGCCGCCGCGCCGGCGATCCACGGCGCCAGGCGGCGGCCGCCGCGCCGGCGACCGGGAGCGAGCACGCTGCGACCGCAGCGCGAGCAGCGCTCGCGGTCGGCCGGCTCCTCGAAGCCGCAGTGGGGGCACCTGCGCAGGGCCCGCTCGGTAGTCGCCGGCACCTAACCAGCGTAGACACCGTGGCTGGTTCGTGTCAACGTAGCGCCGTGGACCGCTTCGATCCAGGCCGCCAGCCGGCCGGACGGCCGCCGGCGCCCGGGCGCCTCGGGTACGTCCAGGCCTACCTGAACACGTTCTGGGACCTCGAGCGCGGCGGCGTCGAGCGCTGGAGTACGCCGGCCGCCTTCGGCGCGTGGCTCGCCCGGCGCGGGTTCGGGGGCGAGGCGTCGGGCTCCGACCTCGAGCGCGCGCTCGACGTGCGCGAGGCGCTGCGCGCGCTTTGCCTCGCCAACCACGGCGACCCCCTCGAGCCCGCCGAGGGCTGGCGCGCCACGGCGCTCGCGGCCCCGGCCGCGCTCGCCGCGCTCGACCGCGCCGCCGTCGCGATCGCGCCGGGCGCCGCCCTCGCTCCGCGGCTCGGGGCCGACGGCGACGGCCTCGAGCCGGCGGGCGACGGGCCCGAC
>DATNGY010000424.1:0-6017 GCA_035605735.1 Solirubrobacteraceae bacterium | reverse complement strand
GCGACGGCGGCGCGGCGTGGATCTCCTCGTCGGCTCCGACACCGACCGGCAGGAAGTAGTCGCGGTGCCGCACGGTCTGCACCAAGACGAAGAGCCCGTAGAGCGTGATCGACGCGACCGCCGCGAACGCGAGCTGCCCTGACGAGAACTCCGGTCCCGGCTCGCTGGTCGTGAACCGGGGCAGCACCAGGCAGAGCGTAGCGAGCGTCAGGACCGTCGCGAGCGCGGTGGCCGTCCCCTCCGCGTTGAAGTCCGCGACGCCGCGGCGCAGCGCGCCGACGAGCAGGCACAGGCCGACGATGCCGTTGCACGTGATCATCACCGCCGCGAAGACCGTGTCGCGCGCGAGCGTCCCCGTCTCCGCCTCGCCGGAGACCATGAGCGTGACGATCAGCCCGACCTCGATGACCGTCACCGCCACGGCGAGGACGAGCGACCCGAACGGCTCGCCGACGCGGTGGGCGACGACCTCGGCGTGATGGACGGCCGCGAGGACCGAGGCGGCCAGGAACGCGCCGAGGACGACGAGCACCGGCGTCGCCGGCTTGCTGCCCCACGTGACGGCGAGGAGCACGACCGCGAGCATCGGGACGACGAAGGTCCAGCGCACGGCGGCGAGACGGCTCTTGAGCGCCATGGGCCCGACAGACTGCCGTCCACGATCCATGCGTGCGCGCCGGCCGTAGCCTGGAAGGCGGATGCGGATCCTCCTGACCGGAGCCACTGGCGCGATCGGCGCCGACCTCGCGCCGCGCCTCGCGCGCGATGGTCACGAGGTCCGCGCCTTCGCGCGCGCACCCGCGCGCGTGGCGGCGCGGGGCGTCGCCGACGTCGTCCGCGGCGACGCGGTGACCGGCGCCGGCCTCGCCGCCGCGCTCGACGGCGTCGACGTCGCCGTCTTCCTGATCCACTCGATGGAGGGACGACCACCGGCTCCGCCGGCGGTGCCCGCGGCGGACGGCGGCTCGTTCGCCGAGCGCGATCGCCGGGCGGCGGAGCGCTTCGCCCGCGCGGCGCAGCGGGCGGGGCTGCGGCGGGTCGTCTACCTCGGCGGCATCCTCCCGGCGGCCGGTGCGCTCTCGGCGCACCTACGCAGCCGCCTCGAGGTCGAGGAGCTCCTGCTCGCGGCGGCGCCCGAGGCGGTCGCGCTGCGCGCGTCGATCGTCGTCGGGGCGCGCTCGCGCTCGTTCCGCTTCCTCGTGCGCCTCGTCGAGCGCGTTCCGGTCATGCCGCTGCCCGCGTGGCGCGCGCACCGCACGCGCCCGATCGACGCGCGCGACGTGGTCGGGCTCCTGGCCGCCGCGGCGACGTCCGGCGCGGTCGACGGGCCGCTCTCGCTCGACGCGGCCGGGCCCGACGTCGTCACCTACGCCGAGCTGCTCGAGCGCATCCGCGACGCGCTCCTGCTCGCCCGTCCCCGCATCGACCTGCCGCTGACCCTGACCCCGGTGGCCAGCCGCGTCGCGGCGGCCATCGCCGGAGAGGACCCGGAGCTGATCGGCCCGCTGATGGGCTCGCTCGAGGGCGACCTGCTCCCGCGCGACGATCGCGCGCCGGCGCTCTTCGGGGTTCGCCTGCACACGCTCGACGCGGCGATCGAGCACGCGCTCGGCGAGTGGGAGGCCGTCGAGGAGCTCGCGGGGCGCTAGCCGCCGGTCGCGCGCAGGTACGCGAGGACGGCGAGCACGCGGCGGTGGTCGTCGTCGCTGGCCGGGAGCGCGAGCTTGCCGAAGATGCTCGAGATGTGCTTCTCGACGGCGCCGGGCGTGACGACCATCGCCCGCGCGATCCCGGCGTTCGTCCGCCCCTCGGCCATGAGCTCGAGAACCTCGCGCTCGCGCGCCGAGAGCGCGTCGAGCGTGGCGTCGGCCCCGCGGCGGGCGTGCACGAGCTCGGCGACGACCTCGCGGTCGAGCGCGGTGCCGCCGTCGGCTACGCGCCGGACCGCGTCGAGGAAGGCGGGCACGTCGCCGACGCGCTCCTTGAGCAGGTAGCCGATGCCGCCCTCGCCACTCGACAGCAGCTCGGCCGTGTACACCGGCTCGACGTACTGCGAGAGGATCAGGACCGCGACCTCGGGGTAGCGCGCGCGGACCTCGATCGCAGCGCGGACGCCCTCGTCGCTGAACGTTGGCGGCAGGCGCACGTCGACGATCGCGACGTCGGGCTTGTGCCCGCTCACGATGCGCAGTAGCCCGGCTCCGTCCTCGGCCTGCGCGACGACGTCGACGTCGTGCTCGCGCAGCAGCGCGACGATCCCCTCGCGCAGGAGCGCCTGGTCCTCGGCGATCACGGCCCGCACGGCAGCTCCGCCCGGATCGTGGTGCCGGCGCCGGTCGGGCTCGTGACCGTGAGCGTCCCGTCGAGCGCCGCGACGCGGCCGCGCAGGCCGCCGAGGCCGCCGCCGCCGGGATCCGCGCCGCCCGGCCCGTCGTCGGTCACCTCGACCACGAGGCGCTCGTCGTCCAGCGCCATCGCGACACGCGCGCGGGCGCCCGCGCCGTGCTTGGCGACGTTGGTGAGCGCCTCGGCGACGACGAAGTAGGCGGCGGTCTCGAGCACCGGCGGCGGCCGGCGGTCGATGGTCGCCACGACCGTCACGGGCATCGGGGAGCGGCGCGCGAGCGCCTCGACCGCGGCCGCGAGCCCGCGGTCGGCGAGCACCGGCGGCGCGATGCCGCGCGCGAGGTCGCGCAGCTCGGCGATGGCGGCGCTCGCCTCGCCGCGGGCGCGACGCACGAGGTCGGCGACCTCCGGCTGGTCGGCCAGCCGCTCCTCGGCGCGGCCGAGCTGCATGCTCAGCGCCACGAGCCGCGCCTGCGCGCCGTCGTGGAGGTCGCGCTCGATGCGCCGCAGCTCCGCGGCCTGGACGTCGAGCGCGCCGCGGCGCGTGCGCGTCAGCACGTCGACGCGGTCGGCGAGCTCGCGCTCCCGCTCGGGCGGAAGCATCTGCGTCACGACCCAGGCGTGCACGAGGAGGGCGATCGAGAACGCCGTCAGCGGCCAGATCGGCCAGAAGCTGCCCATCCCGCTCATGAGCCAGAGGAGCAAGAGGAGCGTCGTCAGCACGGCGAAGAGCGCCGCGTGGACCGCGAGCCCGCGCTGGCGCCCGGCCGGGCTGAGCATCGCCCGGCGCACCCCGAACTGCACGGCGAGCGGTAGGGCGAGGCCGAGCCACACCCACATCGGCCAGAACGAGCCGCCGCCCGTGACGGCCCAGATCGCGGTCGTCGCGACGCCGAGGCCGGCCGACACGGCCGCCTGCAGGGCCAGCGCTGCGCCCCAGTCGAGGGTCCGGCGCCCCGGTTCGGGGGCCGGGGCTGCCGTGGCGGGGAGGTCCTCAGCGTGCATCGCCGTCGGGCGCCGCGCGCGGCGCCGGCCTCGGATCATCGCACCGGGTCGCGCTCATGCCGGAAGCGTCGCAGCGTCGGGCGCCCCCGTCACTGGGGCGCGGCCCCGTCGTCGCTGCGGCCACCCCCACCGAGCGGGTGAGGGCAGCCCGAGCGTCCGGCACTAGTAGGGTGCCGCGCTCCCGTGACCGAGGTGGCTACGAGCATCCACATCGACGCCGCTCCCGAGGACGTGTGGGCGCTGGCCATGGATCCCGAACGGCTCGGTCGGTGGGTGAGCATCCACCGCCGCCTGCACGACCACTCCGGCGGCGCGCTGCACGAGGGATATGAGATGGAGCAGACGCTCTCGCTGCGAGGGGTGAGCTTCAAGGTGCACTGGACGCTCGTCGCGTGCAGCGCTCCGCATCACGCGGAGTGGCACGGCCGCGGGCCGGCGCGCTCGCACGCGGAGATCGAGTACCGCCTCACACCAGACGGCGGCGGCACGCGCTTCGACTACCGCAACGTGTTCCGCGCGCCGCTCGGCCCGATCGGCGCCGTGGCGAGCCGCGCGATCGTCGGGGGCTTGCCGCGCCGCGAGGCCGATGCCTCGCTTCAGCGCCTCAAGGCGCTCGTCGAACGCGAGGTTTGACATCAGTGTCGGCGCGGGCGATGTGTGTCAGCAGTTGACACACACAGTCGCTTGCTGACACAGTGAAGTCACCATGGCCGACTTTCTGGAAGAGAAGAAGCGCGAGATCAAGACCCGCCTGGGCGAGCTGCGCCCGTTCGTGGACGAGTTCCACCGGCTCGAGGCGGCCGCCGCGGCGCTCGAGGGCCTGCCCGCGCGGCAGCAGTCCGGATCGTCGACGCGCGCAGCGCGCCGCGCGCCGCGCGACGGCGGCGGCACGGGGCGGCGCGGACGCCCGCGGGGCAGCGGCACGCGCTCGAAGCAGGCGCTCGAGCTCGTGCGCTCGCGGCCCGGGATCACGATCCCCGAGATCGCCGAGACCATGGGCATCCAGCAGAACTACCTCTACCGCGTGCTCCCGGCGCTGCAGAAGGACGGCCTCGTCCGCAAGGACGGGCGCGGCTGGTACCCGGTCGAGGCGGCGTAGGCGCGCTACACGAGCGCGAGCCCGCGCACGGCGTCGCGCTCCTCCTGTAGCTCGGCGACCGTGCGCTCGATCTTCGAGCGCGCGAAGTCGCCGACCTCCAGGCCCTCGACGATCTCGAACTCGCCACCGCCCCCGCAGCGCACGGGGAAGCTCGAGACGAGCCCGTCCTCGACGTCGTACTCGCCGTGGGAGAGGACGGCCATCGAGCGCAGCCCGTCGGCCCCGAGCGTCCAGTCGCGCACGCAGTCGATCGCCGCGTTGGCGGCGCTCGCGGCCGACGAGGCCCCGCGCGCCTCGATGATCTCCGCCCCGCGCTTGCCCACGCGTGGCATGTACTCGTCCTCGTACCACTCGAGGTCGACCTTGTCCGCCGCGCGCTCGCCGCCCACCCTTGCGTTGAAGAGGTCGGGGAACATCGTCGGCGAGTGGTTGCCCCAGACGACGAGGTCCTGGACCTCCTCGACGCCGACCTCGAGCTTCCGGGCGAGCTGGGCCACGGCGCGATTCTCGTCGAGCCGGGTCATCGCCGAGAAGCGCTCCGACGGGACGTCGGGCGCGTTGCTCAGCGCGATCAGCGCGTTCGTGTTGGCGGGGTTGCCGACGACGAGCACGCGCGCGTCGTCGGCGGCGTGGTCGTTGATGGCCTGCCCCTGCGGCTTGAAGATCTGGCCGTTGGCCTCGAGCAGGTCCGCGCGCTCCATGCCCTTCGTGCGCGGCCGCGCGCCGACGAGCAGCGCCACGCTGGCGCCGTCGAACGCGACGTTCGGATCGTCGGTGATCTCGACGGAGTGAAGCAGCGGGAACGCGCAGTCCTCGAGCTCGAGCGCGGTGCCCTCGGCGGCCTTCAGCGCGTCGGTGATCTCGAGCAGGCGCAGCTGGAGCTCTGTCTCGGGACCGAGGAGCTGGCCGCTGGCGACGCGGAAGAGCAGGGCGTAGCCGATGGCGCCGGCCGCGCCGGTGACGGTGACCTTCGTGGGGGGCATCAGGGGTCGTTCTCCTTGAGGGTGCGCTGCAGGTTCTCGTCGATCGACGCGAGGAACTCCTGCGTCGTCTGGAAGGGCTCGTCGGGGCCGACGAGCAGGGCGAGGTCCTTCGTCATCTTGCCGTCCTCGACGGTCTGGACGCAGACGCGCTCGAGCGTCTCGGCGAACTCGGTGACCTCGGGGGTCTCGTCGAGGCGCCCGCGCGCCTCGAGCGCGCGCGTCCACGCGAAGATCGACGCGATCGGGTTGGTCGAGGTCGGCTTGCCCTGCTGGTGCTGGCGGAAGTGGCGCGTGACGGTGCCGTGCGCGGCCTCGGCCTCGACCGTCGCGCCGTCGGCGCTCATGAGCACGCTCGTCATCAGGCCGAGCGAGCCGAAGCCCTGGGCGACGGTGTCGGACTGCACGTCGCCGTCGTAGTTCTTGCACGCCCACACGTAGCCGCCCTCCCACTTCAGCGCGGCGGCCACCATGTCGTCGATGAGGCGGTGCTCGTAGGTCAGGCCGGCCGCTTTGAACTCGGCCGCGAACTCGTTCGCGAAGACCTCGGCGAACAGGTCCTTGAAGCGCCCGTCGTACGCCTTGAG
>DATNGY010000423.1:0-3565 GCA_035605735.1 Solirubrobacteraceae bacterium | reverse complement strand
CTGCTCGGCGGCGACGGCTCGTTCGCGATCACGGTCGTGCCCGCGATCTTCGGGAGCATCGCGATGGCGCTCTTCCTCGCGATCGCCACGCTCCCGGCGGACGTCGAGCGCCGCCTGCAGCGCTGGGCCCGTGGCTCGGGGCGCGTGGCGCGCTTCATCGCCAAGGCCGTGACGATCCCAGCCTCGGCCGCGAGCGGGATCCGCACCGCGATCGCCCTCGTGCGCGACCGCGAGACCGGCGTCCTCGGCGCGATCGTCTGGTGGTATTGCGACATCCTCACGCTGTGGGCGTGCTTCCACGCCTTCGGGTCGAACCCGCCCCCGTTCGGGATCATCGTGATGGCCTACTTCATCGGGATGCTCGCCAATACGCTGCCGCTCCCGGGTGGAATCGGAGGCGTCGACGGCGGCATGATCGGCGCGTTCGCGGCCTTCGACGTCTCGGTCGGCTACGCGACGCTCGCCGTGCTCAGCTACCGGGCGTTCGCCTTCTGGCTCCCGACCGTGCCCGGCGCGATCGCGTACTTCCAGCTGCGCCGGACGGTCAACCGCTGGCGCGAGGACCGCGAGCACGAGCGGGGCAGCCCGCAGACGGCGCCCGCGCGGGCGTAACGGCTGCACCTGGACGCGGTACTATACAAAGTAAAGTGTTGGAGCGGAGAGATCGAGGAGACATGGCGAACGTCGAGAACGTGATCATCGTGGGCAGTGGGCCTGCCGGGTACACGGCGGCGCTCTACACCTCGCGCGCCAACCTCGAGCCGCTCGTGATCGAGGGCTTCTTCTGGGGCGGCCTGCTCCAGCAAACGACCGACGTCGAGAACTACCCCGGCTTCCCCGAGGGGATCATGGGCCCCGAGCTCATGCAGAAGATGCGCGACCAGGCCGAGCGCTTCGGCGCGCGCTTCGTCACCGACCAGGCCACGCGCGTCGAGCTCGCGACGGAGCCGGGTGGGATCCACCGCGTCTGGGTCGGCGACGATGAGTACCGGGCGCGCACGGTCATCCTCTCGATGGGCGCCGAGCACAAGAAGCTCGGCGTGCCAGGCGAGGAGGAGCTCGCCGGCGCCGGCGTCTCGTACTGCGCGACGTGCGACGCTGCGTTCTTCCGCGACCGCCCGACGATCGTCGTCGGCGGCGGCGACAGCGCGATGGAGGAGGCGATCTTCCTCTCGAAGTTCGCCTCGAAGGTCTACGTCGTCCACCGCCGCGACGAGTTCCGCGCCTCGAAGATCATGCTCGAGCGCGCCCGCGCGATCGAGAACGTCGAGTTCCTGACGCCGTACGTCGTCGAGGAGATCGACGAGGGCCAGGGCCCGTTCGAGCGCGTCGCGCGGCTGCGGCGCGTCGACTCCGGCGAGCTGCGCGAGCTCGAGATCGGCGGCGCGTTCGTCGCGATCGGCCACGAGCCGCAGTCGGGCATCGTCAGCGACCAGCTGCGCACGGACGACGAAGGCTACGTCCTCACCGAGGGCCGCTCGACGCGGACCGACCGCCCCGGCGTCTTCGCGGCCGGAGACCTCGTCGACCGCACCTACCGTCAGGCCGTGACCGCCGCGGGCTCGGGCTGCGAGGCCGCGCTCGACGCGGAGTGGTACCTGCGCGACACGCCGGAGGTCCCGACCCCGGCCGGGCTCCCGGAGGGCGACCTCGCCGAGGCGCAGTGGAGCCCGGTGCAGGCGCCCTCGTCGTGAGCTGAGCTCTACAGCGCGAAGAGCTCGCGCGCCCGTGCGGCGACGAGCTCGGGGTGCTCCTCGGGGACGAAGTGCCCGCAGTCCTCGACGACCTCGATCTCGGCGCGCGGAGCGCGCTCGCGCAGGCTGCCCACCGGATCGCTCGGCAGGATCGGGCTCTGGGCGCCGAAGAGCGCGCGCACCGGGATGTCGAAGCGGGCGTCGCGGTAGCGCCCGCGGACGACGGGGACGAGCTCGCGCGTCACGAACGTCCGGTACAGGAGGCTGCTGGCCCGCGCCCGCGCGGGCTCGCGCAGCCGCTCCGCGTAGATCCGCAGGTCCCCTGCCTCGAACGCCTCGCGGCGGCGCGCGCCGGCGCGCAGGAGCCGCTCGACAAAGCCGGGCCGGCGGATGAGCGCCTGGCCGAGGATCGGCGCTCCGAGCACGGGCTGGTAGAGCAGCCGCGCGAGCATGGACGGCGACAGCTCGGCGGGGCCGAACGGATGCGGGATGTCGAGGGCGAGGAAGCCCTCGAGGCGCTCGGACGCGCGGGCGCACAGCAGCCATCCCGCCCAGCCGCCCCAGTCGTGGCCGACGAGCGCGACGCGCTCGAGCCCGAGCGCGTCGAGGAGCGCGAGCAGGTCGGTCGCGAGCTGCTCCTTGTCGTAGCCCTTGCGCGGGACCTCCGACCAGCCGAAGCCGCGCAGGTCGGGCATGATCAGCCGCGCGTTCGGCGCGAGCAGCGGCACGACCCGCCGCCAGATCCACCAGTGCTGCGGCCACCCGTGCACGAGCACGACGGGACGGCCCGAGCCCGCCTCGGCGACGTGCAGCGAGACGCCGCCCGCGTCGACCCACCGGTGCTCGACCCCCTCGAGGTAGGGAGGCTCGCTCACAGCCCGACGAAGACGGTCTTGGGTTCCAGGTAGGCGTCGAGCCCCGCGCGCCCGTGCTCGCGCCCGACGCCCGAGGCCTTGAAGCCGCCGAAGGGCGCGGCGGCGTCCGCCACGCCCCAGCGGTTGACGTAGACGGTGCCCGCGCGCAGGTGCGCGGCGAGCCGGTGGGCGCTCGAGACGTCGCGCGTCCACACGCCGGCGGCCAGGCCGTACTCGGTGGCGTTCGCGCGCTCGGCGACCTCCTCGAGCGTGTCGTAGGGCTGGGCGACGAGGACCGGCCCGAAGATCTCCTCGCGCACGATCGTCGCGTCGTCGTCGCTCGTGACGAACAGCGTCGGCTCGACGTACCAGCCCTCCTCGCGCACGTCGGCCGAGCCGCCGGCCACGAGCTCGGCCTCGGCGCGGCCGGCGTCGAGGTAGCCGCGCACGCGCGCGTGCTGCTCGGCGCTCACCAGCGGACCGACGAACGTCTTGCGGTCGAGCCCCGGGCCGGGCACCGTCTTTGCGGCCTGCTCGGCGAGGGCGCCGACGACGTCGTCGAAGCGCTCGGCCGGCACGAGCAGGCGCGAGGCCGCGTTGCAGGCCTGGCCCGAGTTGAAATAGATGCCGGTGAACGAGCCCTTCACGGCCGCGCCGAGGTCGGCGTCGGGCAGGACGATGTTCGGCGACTTGCCGCCGAGCTCGAGCGTGACGCGCTTCAGCGCGCGGCCCGCGACGGCGCCGATCTCGCGCCCCACGGCCGTCGAGCCGGTGAACGCGATCTTGTCGACGCCGGGGTGGGCGACGAGCAGCGCGCCGGTCTCGCCGTCGCCGCTGACCACGTTGAGCACTCCCTCGGGGATCCCGGCCTCGAGCGCGAGCTCGGCCAGGCGCAGCGCCGTCACGGGCGTCTGCGGATCCGGCTTCAGGACGACCGCGCAGCCCGCAGCGAGCGCGGGCGCAAGCTTCCACGTCGTCATCAGCAGCGGGTAGTTCCACGGCACGATCTGACCGGCG
>DATNGY010000422.1:0-3490 GCA_035605735.1 Solirubrobacteraceae bacterium | reverse complement strand
GCCGAAGAACAGGTTCGCGATGACCGAGAAGACGAGCGTGATCATCAGGAAGTAGATGCCGTAGCTGCGGCTGGCGATGGCCCCGAACACGAAGGCCACGAAGACCGCGATCGCGATCGCCACGAGGATCCCGGGCACCGGTGCCCAGCCGAGGTTCAGCCCCTTCGTGTTGCCGTTCGTCGTGAGGTTGCCGAGCGCGAAGCCGGCGATCCCGTAGATCGCGACCTGCGCGAGCGAGACCATGCCGCCGTAGGCCGAGAGGAAGATCAGGCTCGCGGCGACGACCCCGAGGAACATCGTCTGCGTCAGCAGCGTCGCGACCCAGTACTCGCTGAAGATGAGGGGCGCGAAGAGCGCGAGCGCCACCAGGACCGCGGCCACCGCCCGGTCCGGTGTGACCCGGGATGCGCGCGCGCTCATGCCGGTCGGCCGAAGAGCCCGAGGGGTCGCACGGCGAGCACGATCGCCAGCAGGACGAACGTGAAGATGATCGAGTAGAAGGTGTAGTCGGCCGGCAGGTAGGCGGCGGCGAAGTTCGTCGTCAGCCCGAGCAGCAGTGCACCGATGGCGGCTCCTCCCAGAGACCCCATGCCGCCAATGATCACCACAACGAGCGAGTTCAGGAGCCAGTTCGCGTCGACCCCGGGCGCCAGGCTCGCGAACGAGCCGCCGATCGCGCCGCCGATCCCGGCGAGCGCCGAGCCGATGAAGAACGCGATTGCGAAGGTCAGCTGGATGTTCACGCCGAGGGCCGAGACCATGTCGCGATCGTCGACGCCGGCGCGGATGACCATGCCCGTGCGCGTGCGCTTCAGCCAGAACCAGAGGCCGAAGCCGATGAGCAGCCCGATGCCCAGGATCACGAGCCGGGTGAGCGTGTACTGCACCCCGTAGACGTGGAGGTTGACGAACTTGTCGAAGGTCCGCGGCCACGAGATGTCCTTCGCGACGCCGCCGTAGTGGGCGAGCATCTGGTCGGCCGCGATGATCGAGACCGCGATCGTGATCAGGGCCTGGCGCAGGTCCTGGCCCTGGTTCCAGCGCAGGAACGCCTGCTGCATGAGCAGCCCGACGCCGCCGACGATCAGCCCGGCGACGACGAGCGGCAAGAACCAGTTCGTGAAGCTCACCTGCGCGCTCGAGATCCCGAGCGCGCCCCCACCGCCGCCGACCCACTTGCGCTGGAGCTCGAGCGCGATGTAGCCGCCGAGCAGGAAGAACGCGCCGTGGGCCATGTTGACGACGCGCATGAGCCCGAAGATCAGCGTGAAGCCGCTCGCGACGATGAAGTAGAGCGCCGCCGCGGTGAGCCCGTTGAGCAGCGTGATGAAAAAGTCCTTCGGGTCGCTCACCGCCGACCCGAACGTCGTGCTCGAGGCGATGAAGAGCACCCAGACGACCGGGAAGGCGACGAGCAGCGCGAGGATCACGAGACCCCCGATTCGCAGCGCCCGCCTCAGGGAGACATCCGTGGAAGCCAAGGCGGCGCGAACCTAACAGGGCCTTGCATCCATGACAAGCGAATTTGTGCGACCCCTCAACGAATGGTCGGCGACTGCCCCTCGAGCGGGGTGTAGAGCCGCGCTCGCAGGGCCTCGGCGCTCTGCGGGCGCTCGTCGGCGAGACGCGCGATCTCGGTCACGACGGTGCGGTCGAGCGTGCTCACGTCGGGCCAGTCGAGCTCGACGAGGTTGCCCGCCGGGTCGCGCAGGTACATCTGGACGGAGCCGTCGTTGAGCTCGCGCACGGGCGGCCCGAACGGCTCGTCGAAGAGCTCGCGCTCGACCGCGATCCGGTACGCGGCCTCGAAGTCGTCGACGTCGAGCCCGATGTGGTGGTAGGGCGGCGCGTCGGTCTCGCGCAGGAACAGATGCAGCTGCTGGTCGCCGAGGCGCAGCCACTCGACGTGGACGTCGAAGTCGGGGCTCGGCAGCCGCTCGAGGCCGAGGACCTCGGTGTAGAAGCGCAGCGACGCCTCCATGTCGACGGCGTGGATGCTCGCGTGGTTGAGGCGGATGGCGCGCATGGCGCGACCCTACGCCGCCGGCGGGCCCTCGTGCTCGAGCGCCAGCGCGGCGGCGATCACGACGTCGGCACGGCGGCCCGCGAGCTGCAGGTCCCCGAGCGCGATCGCGGGCCAGCCGAGGAGGCTGAACGCGCGCGCGTAGGCGGAGAACGGCAGCCGGATCTCGAGTTCGTCGGTGCCGATCGCCGGGAGCTCGGCGAGCCCCAGCGCGGGCGACGCGACGAGGTCGACGGCGGGCTCGCTCGCCGCGCCCGAGCGCCACGCCGCGAGCGCCGCCAGCCCCGCGGCGCGTTCGGCGGGACGAACGCGGACCGCCGCGTCGAGCTTCGCCCGGATCGTCGGTCCGTACTCGTCGCGGCGCGCGGGGAACGTCGCGGTGTGCGCCGCGGCCGCGTCGCTCAGGAACACGGGCCACGTGTCGCCCGGCGGACGCGGCAGCGCGACCTCGCGGACGTCGGCGCCGGCGGCGCGCAGCCGTTCGGCGACGGCCTCGGCGCGCGGGTCGCGCGGCTCGGCGGCGTCGGCGCCGGCGACGTCGGGGCGCGCGGCGAGCACGCCGACGCACAGCCCCGCGAGCCGCGGCCCCGGCACGTCGATCCCGGTGAGGATCGCGTGCGCGAGCGCGCAGTCGGCGACGGTGCGCGCCATCGGACCGACCGTGTCGAAGCTCGCGGCGAGGGGGAAGACGCCCTCGGTCGACACCGCGCCAAGCGCGGGCTTGAGGCCCACGACGCCGCACGCTGCCGCCGGCATTCGCACGGACCCGCCGGTGTCCGTGCCGAGCGCGAGCGGGACGAGATCGGCCGCGAGCGCGGCGGCGTTGCCGGCGCTCGAGCCGCCGGCGATCCGGTCCGGCCGTCGCGGGTTTACGACGTCGCCGAAGTGGACGTTCTGGCCGCTCACGCCCCACGCGAACTCGTCGGCGTTCGCCTTGGCGACGACGATCGCGCCCTCCGCCTCGAGCGCGGCCACCGCGGGCGCCGTGCGCTCCGGGACGTGGTCGGCGTAGATCGCCGACGCGTAGGTGGTCCGCACGCCGGCGGTGTCGATGAGGTCCTTGACGAGCAGCGGCACGCCGGCGAGGCGGCCGCGCACGCCCGCCCGGGCCCGCGCCACCGCCTCCTCGCCGCAGATGGTGATCGTGGCGCGCAGGTCGGCGCGGGCCTCGAGCCGCTCGAGCGCCGCGGTCACCGCCTCCTCGGCGCTCAGCGCCCCCGCGGCGACGCCGGCCGCGACCTCGGTAGCGGTCATGCCCGTGAGCTTTACCGGCTCGGGCACATGCCGGCGGAGCCTCACCGTCGCGTCGCGACCCCGCTGCGCTTGCGGCGGCGGGTGCGCGACCGGTCGCACCGACCGCGCACCCGCCCCCATCCGGCACGTCCCCGACCACTCGGACCCCCCGACATGCCGGTCACCCCCCATCACCCCCCGCCGCGCGGCGACGGGTGCGCGACCGCGGCCCAC
>DATNGY010000421.1:0-4380 GCA_035605735.1 Solirubrobacteraceae bacterium | reverse complement strand
CAACGCGCCGTCGCCGGCGGCGACGGCGGCGCTGGCCATCGCCGAGGTGATCGCCGACCGTCTCGGGTAGCGCCGAAAGCCGCGCAACGAGCGGGATCTTCGGCGGGCAGGGGGGCGAAAAGCGCCGACGAGCAGGCTCTTCGTGGGCGACGAACGAAAAGCGCGCGCTTTGCGGACTGCCCCGTTGCAGCGCCCGAGCGACCCTGGTTGCATGCCCGCCCGTCGGCTGGTGAGCAACGCAACGAGGACGTGGAGGACGGGCATGGCGACGGGACGCGCGGCTGCGAAGAAGGTCTCCTGCGACGACTGCTACTTCCGCTGCAACCTGCTCTGCGCCCTGAGCCTCGACGAGCCGTGCGCGACGTTCCGGCCCGATCATCCCGACGGCCTCCGGCCGCCGCGCCAGCTGCGCTTCACGTTCCGCCACGAGCGGCGCACGCAGGCGGCCTGGGCCTTCCCGTCGGCCGAGGAGCAGGCGGCGCTCCAGCGCTGACGCGAGGGGCGCCGCCGTGGCGGCGCCCCCCGGCGCCCCAATCCGGCTAGGCAGCGGCGCTCGGGCGCCGCGTGCGGACGAGCACGAGGTACCCCGCTCCGAGGAAGGCGACGGCCGCGAGGCCGCCGAGGGCGACGAGCAGGCCGGTGTCGAGGTCCGCGCCGGACGACGTCGCGGGCTGGAGGCGCCCCGTGCGCCCCGGGTGCAGCGGCCACCGCGGCGCCGTGTTGACGACCGGCCGGGGCTGCTGGCTGCCGGCGACCTGATCGGGCGCGCGGAGGTCCTGCTGGACTCCGCCGGCCGCGCGGCCGAGCGCCTCGCGGTCGCGGGCGCCGAGGCCCGACCCGCCGCCCGCGGCGATCGCCTGGCCCACGACGTGCGTCGGCGCCGCCGTCGCCGGGACGTCGCCGGCCGGCCGCGCCGCGGCGCCCGCCGGCGCGAGCATCGCGGCGGCGAGTCCGATCACGGCGATTTGGTTGAGCTTGCGCTGTCGGAGCATCGCTCCTCCTCGTTCGTGGAGAGCGCCCCCAACACCCTCCGGTCGAGATCAACCGTCCCAGCCGCGGGCGCGCAGCTCCGCGTCCTTCGACCCGCGCCATGCGTGCGCCGCGTCACACGCCGCGGTCGGGCCCGGACGCGCGAGAGGGGCGCCGCGGGTGGCGGCGCCCCTCTCGTTTGCCGGTGCCGTGATGGCTAGGCGTGTGCGCCCTTCGGGCTGCGGGCGCGGATCAGGAAGAAGGATCCGGTCCCCATGATCGCCACGAGCGCAAGGCCTCCGAGCCCGACGAACCAGCCGGTGTCGATCCCGTCATCCGAGGACGCCTTGGACGGCGTCAGCGTCTGCGGGTGGACCGGCCACGTCGGCGCCGGGTTGGACGCGACGCCGGCCCGGTGCTTCGTGCTCGTCGCCGGCGCGACCTGGTCGGGCGCCCGCATGTCCTGCGCGGGCGGCTGGCCGGCGGGCGCGACCTGGTCGGGCGCGCGGAGGTCCTGGACCGCCGCGGCCGGGGCCGCGCTCGAGATGTGCTCGTCCGCGGGCTGCGCCGCGGCCCCGGCCGGCGCGAGCATCGCGCTGGCCAGCCCGATCACGACGAACTTCTGGAACTTGCGCTGTCGGAGCATCGCTCCTCCTCGTTCGTGGAGAGCGCCCCCACGCCCTCCGGTCGAGATCAACGGTCCCAGCGGCGGGCGCGCGGCTCCGCGTCCTTCGACCCGCGCCATGCGTGCGCCGCGTCACAGTGCGAGGATCGCGTCGGGATGACCGACCCGCCCGAGGTGCGCTTCCTGGAGGCGCTGGCGCCCGCCGAGGCGACGGCGCTGCGCGCGCTCGCGGGGCGCCGCCGGCTCCCGGCCGGCGCCGCGCTCTTCCATGAGCGCGAGACCGGCCGCGACGTCATCGTCCTCGTCTCGGGGCGGGTCAAGCTGAGCTGCGTCACCGACGAGGGCCGCGAGGCCGTGCTCGCGATCCGCGAGCCGGGCGACCTGATCGGCGAGATGTCCGCGCTCGACGGCGCCCCGCGCCTGGCCACGGCGACGGCGCTCGAGCCCGTCGAGCTTCTCGCGCTGCCGGCGGATGCGTTCCTCGCGTTCCTCCAGCGGACGCCGGGCGCCGCCATGGCGATGGTGCGTACGCTCAGCCGCCGGCTGCGCGACGCCGATCGCAAGCGCATCGGCTTCCTGGCCCAGGACACCGTCGGGCGGGTGTGCTCGCGCCTGGTCGAGCTCGCCGAGCGCTTCGGCGAGCCCCGCGACGGCGGCGTCCACGTCGACCTCGCGATCACGCAGGAGGAGCTCGCGGGCTGGAGCGGCTCCTCGCGCGAGGCGGCGGTCAAGGCGCTGCGCACGCTGCGCGAGCTCGGCTGGATCGCGACCCGCCGCGGCGGGGTCACGGTGCTCGACGTCGACGCCCTGCGCCGGCGAGCCCTCTAGCTAGTGGGCCTTCTCACGACGTTCGACCGCAAACGCCGGACGCCGATCACCGCATGGCGTCGTCCTCGACCCTTGAAAGACCTATGGTCTTCCTGCGGGTCTGCGTCCTTGCCGGCCGGCGCCGGCGCCTCGCCGTTTCCGGCCCAACGTCGTGAGAAGACCCACTACGCGCGCTCGGCGTCGAGCCCGAGCCGGTGCGCGACCGCGGCGGCCTCGGTGCGCCCGCGCACGCCGAGCTTGGCGAGGATCCGCGAGACGTGAACGCTCGCGGTCTTCTCGGCCATGTAGAGCTCGGCTCCGATCTCGCGGTTCGTGCGTCCCTCCGCCACGAGCGCGAGGACCTGGCGCTCGCGCGGGGTCAGGCCGAAGGGGTCGCCGTCCTCGCCGGCGTCGGCGTCCGCGCCGTCGACCGCGTCGTCGAGGCGCAGGCGCGCGCGGGCGGCGAGCCCGCTGATCTCCTCCTCGAGCCAGCGGGCCCCGAGGCGCCGGGCGGTGTCCAGCGCCGCGCGCGCCGGCTCGAGCGCAGCGTCGCGATCGCCGGCGGCGAGATGGGCGCCGGCCATGCTCGCCCGCGCGAGCGCAGCCGGGTACGGGCGCCCGACGCCCTCCCAGGCCGCGCACGCGGCGGCCCAGGCCGCGGCGTCGTCCGGGCCCCGGGCGCGGGCGAGGTCGGCGCGCGCGTTCGCCTGCAGCGCGCGCTCGACGGGCCGGCGCTCCTCCGCCGCGGCGTCCACGCGCAGGACGAGCTGCTCCGCGCGGTCGACCGCGCGGGCGGCGAGGTCGTCCTCGCCGAGATCGCGCGCGCGCTCGGCGCGGTCGGCCTCGACGGTCACCCCCGCGGCGGCGATCCGCGCCACGCGGCAGATGTCCTCGGTGCAGAACTCGATGCGGTCGAGCGCGACGTCGACCGCGTCGGCCGCGGTGTCGAGATCGCCGCGCCTGCGGTGCAGCTCGGCGAGCAGCACGCCGAGCGGCACGAGCACCTGCGGCTCGGTCGAGCCCTCGATCCGCTCCGCGAGCACGTCGAGCGCCGCCGCCGCCTCCTCGTGCTCGGCGCGCGCGAGCGCGTGCTCGGCCCGGCGCAGCTCGCCGTAGACGTGCAGCGATCCCGTGTTGCGCCGCGGCGAGGGCAGCACCGCGAACGCCGTCTCCCAGTCGCCCGCGTCGAACGCGAACTCGGCGATGCCGGTGTCGAACCACTGCTCGCTGTAGAGGAGCCCTTCGACCGCGTGGCGGCCCTCGCGGGCGATCGCGAGCGCCTCCGGCGTACGGCCGACGAGGTGGTAGCCCTCGGCGAGGTTGAAGTAGGCGCTGCCGAGGTCGCCGAGGCGGTCGGCGGCGCGGGCGGCGTCCTTGGCGTCGCGCAGGCACGCGGCGCCGCGCTCGGTCTCGCCGAGCTGCATGAGCGAGATCCCCAGCGCGTTCAGCGCGCCGCTCGCCGCCGAGCGGTCGCCGGCGGCATCGGCCACGGCCAGGGCCCGCTGCGCCTCGTCGACGGCCTCGCGGTAGCGGCCCTGGAGCATGCGCGTCTTCGCCCACATCGCGTGCAGGTGCGCGCCCTGCGCCGTCGGCTCGTCGGGGAGCAGCTCGAAGGCGCGCCGGCCGGACGCCAACGCCTCCGCGGTGCGGTTGAGGCCCCACTGGGTCCGCGAGAGGCGCTCGAGCAGCTCCGCTGCGCGCAGCGGCTCGGCCTCCTCGTCGACCTCGTCCAGCGCGGCCTTGAGCAGCGCCTCGGCGCGCACCCGGTGGCCGTGCAGGAGGTGCGCGTCGGCGGCGCGCGTGAGCACCGCCGCGTGGTCGTCGCCGGCGAGCTCCTCGGCCTCGGGAACGCGGTCCCAGAGCTCGAGCACGCGCTCGAGCAGGGCCGCGGCCTCGCCGTAGGCGTGCACGCGCTCGGCCGCCTCGGCGGCCCGGATGCTCGCGGCGAGCGCGGCCGGGCGCTCGCCGGCCTCGGTGTA
>DATNGY010000420.1:0-2831 GCA_035605735.1 Solirubrobacteraceae bacterium | reverse complement strand
TGGTCGCCGGCGACGTCCTCGCCGTCGAGCCCGGGACGATCGACCCCGAGCACGGAGGCATGCGCGTCGAGGACCTCGTGGTCGTCACCGACGACGGCTTCGAGAACCTCACGGCCTCGCGGACCTACGACCTCCGTCCCTAGGCTCCCCGGGCATGTCGATCCCGCCAGTGTTGCGCGCGCTGCTCACGGCCCACGGTCCCTCGGGCTACGAGACCGCGCCCGCGAGCGTGTTCGCCGAGGCCGCCTCGGCCTTCGCCGACGTGAGCACCGACGTCATGGGCTCGGTCTGGGCACGGGTGGCCGGCACCGGCGGCGGACCGACGCTCGCGATCGTCGGCCACATCGACGAGATCGGGCTCATCGTCACGCACGTCGACGACGACGGCTTCCTGCGCTTCGCGGCCGTCGGCGGCTGGGATCCCCAGATCCTCGTCGGCCAGCGCGTCGAGCTCGCGACCCGCGAGGGGCCGCTCGCCGGTGTCATCGGCCGCAAGCCGATCCACCTGCTCCGCGACGAGGACCGCAAGAAGGTCGCCGAGTTGCGCGACCTGCACATCGACGTCGGCGCCGCGGGCGGCGAGGAGGCGCGCGCGCTCGTCCGCGTGGGCGACGTCGCCGTGGTCGCCGGCGACCCGCTCGAGCTCGCCAACGGCCGCGCCGTCTCGCGCTCGATGGACAACCGCCTCGGGTGCTTCGTCGCCTACGAGGCCGCGCGGCGCGTCGCCGAGGCGGGCGGCGCGCCGGGCGACGTCGTCGCGGTCGCCGCCGTGCAGGAGGAGACGGGGCTCGCGGGCGCGGGCACGACGGCGTACGCGCTGCGGCCCGACCTCGCGATCGTCGTCGACGTCACTCACGCGACCGACGCGCCCGGCGTCTCGGCGGCCGAGCTGGGCAGCCACCCCTTCGGCTCGGGTCCCGTGATCGCGCGCGGCACGGCGATCAATCCGCGCGTGGCGGAGCTGCTGCTCGACACGGCCGAGGCCGAGGGCATCGCGTTCACGATCGAGGCGTCGGGGCGGGGGACGGGCACCGATCTCGACGCGGTGCATCGCAGCCGCGGCGGCGTGCCGTCCGGGCTCATCGGGCTCCCGCTGCGCTACATGCATTCGCCGGTCGAGATGGTCCAGCTCGAGGACGTGGACGCCGCGGCGCGGCTCATCGCCGCCGCGGCGCAGCGCCTCTCGGCGGACACGAGCTTCGCGCGCTGAGCGCGTGCTCGTGCTCTTCGACATCGACGGAACGCTGCTCCTCCGCGCCTCCGAGGCGCACGCGCGCGCGGTGCGCGAGGCGCTGCGCGAGGTCTACGGCATCGACCCGCCGACCGCGCCGCGCGTCGAGGCCGCCGGGCGCACCGACCTCGAGATCGCCCGCGCGCTGGCGCTGCTGGCGGGCGTCAGCGCCGCGCGGATCGACGCCGGCCTGGCCGACTTCCGCCTCACGGCGGGCGCCGCCTACGCGCGCCTCGTGCCCGACGATCTCTCGGCGCACGTCGCGCCGGGGATGGTCGCGGTGCTCGAGGCGCTCGCCGAACGCGACGACGTCCTGCTCTCGCTCGTGACCGGCAACCTCGAGCCGATCGCGCGCATCAAGCTGCGCGCGGCCGGCCTCGGCCGCTTCTTCGCGTCCGGCCAGGGCGGCTTCGGCTCCGACGCCGAGGACCGCCTCGAGCTCCCGGCGATCGCGCGACGGCGAGCCGGCGACGGCGCGCCCTACCCGCGCAGCCGCACGGTCATCGTCGGCGACACGCCGCGCGACATCGCCTGCGCGAGGGCCGACGGCGTCCGCGTCGTCGCGCTGGCCACGGGCCCGTACGGGGCCGACGAGCTCGCCGCGGCCGACGTCGTCGTCGGCTCGGCGCACGAGCTGCTGCACGTGCTCTGAGCGCCGGGAAGGATCGGGCAGGCGGGGGCGTCCGCACTCCGCGAGGACCCGATCGACCTCCCGAAAGGAGGCCCCATGAAGCGAGTCGTCCCCGTGGTCGTCGCGCTGCTCGCGCTCGCCGTCGTCGGTGTCGTGGCCGTCAGCGCCAAGTCGCCGGCGAAGGCCAAGAAGGCTGCGACGGTCCACCTCCGCACGACGAAGCTCGGACGGATCGTCGTCGACGCCAAGGGCCGCACGCTCTACCTCTTCGAGAAGGACAAGCGCGGCCGCAGCGCGTGCTACGGCGCGTGCGCGGGTGGCTGGCCACCGTTGCTCGTCAGGGGCAAGCCGACGGCCGGCGCCGGCATCTCGAAGGCCAGGCTCGGCACGACGCGGCGCAAGGGCGGCGCGCGACAGGTCACGCTCGGCGGCCACCCGCTGTACCGCTTCGTCGTCGACAAGAAGCCCGGCGACGTCAAGGGCCAGGACTCCCACGCGTTCGGCGCCGACTGGTACGTCGTCGACGGCAAGGGTCGCAAGGTCCGCGGCGAGGGTTAGACCGACCGCGCGGACAGGGCCCCGGCCGCCTCGATCAGGCGGCCGGGTTCCCGGCCGCAAGCCAGTCCACGCGCCGGCGGCACCGCCGCCCGATCCCGCCCGCCGCGCGGGGACCGCGACCTTCCCGGTGATCCGACCCGAGCGCTCGACCGCATACGGACTGCCCCATGCCCAGCGCCGTGACGACGTTCGCGGCGCGCGCCGGCGCGATCGTCGCGACCGAGCGCCCGAGCCGCCGGACGTCCTTGCACGCCGGCACCGCCCCCGGCTGCACGCCGTCGCCGAGCGGCACGCTCGCGGGCGCCGGTCCGGTTCGCCCGCGCCGCCAGACGTCGTAGAAGCGCGCCCGCGTCGCACGAGCGCGAACGCCGCCTGTGGGCGGCTCTCGGCCGGGGAGCGGCGAAGCCCGAG
>DATNGY010000419.1:0-4590 GCA_035605735.1 Solirubrobacteraceae bacterium | reverse complement strand
GATCGTGCGCTCCGACGAGGGCCGCGAGCTCATGGCCCGGGTGCGCGACAACGCGCGCCGCTGGAGCGACGGGCTGCTCGAGCGCGGCTTCAAGGTCGTGCGCCACGGCGACGAGGTGACGCCGATCGTTCCGGTGCTGGTCGAGGACGACTGGAAGGCAGCGCTGCTGTGGAAGGCGCTCTACGACGCGGGCGTCTTCGTCAACACCGCGCTGCACCCCGCCGTGCCCCCCGGCGGCGCGCTCCTGCGCACCAGCGTGATGGCCACCCACGACGGGCCGACCATCGAGCGCGCGCTCGAAGCGTTCGCCGCGGTGAAGCGCGCCTTCGAGGGCGAGCACGGGCCGCTCCCGGCGCCCGGCGACTAGCCACATCCGACACGAGGTCTGAGGTCACGCCGGCCGCTCCCCCGAGCGCACGCGCGCCCACCGGGAACCGGTTCCGACGAACCGGCGCGTGACCGTTCGCGGCCCTCAAACATCATGCCGGAGGAAATCCGTGCTCTTTGCGAATGTTGCCGTCCTTCACACGTTGACCGCCGGCGGCGGTCTGCCGTAGCTTCCGGCGGCGTCAGCGACTCGCCCACGAAGAGGGCTTGTGAGCCGGCCCACCAGGCCTTAGGGGAGAGGCAGTGGGCCCCGGCTTCCGGGTTGTGGGGTTCGTGAAGCGTCACGCTGCGCGCACGCATGCATAGCTCGACAGACGGCCCCTCAGGAAGGGGGGTAGGGAGGATCCATGACCGCACAAGCGACGATGTCCCCTGGGCCGCAGCACTTGGAGGCGCTGCGGCGCGCGAACGCCGTGCGACTCGCTCGAGCCGACCTCAAGCGCCGCGTCGGCGTAGGGGAGATCACCGCCGGCGAGGTGATCCTCGCCTCGCCGTGGGAGGCCCGGAGCATGAGCGTGAGCGATCTGCTCACGAGCCAGCGGCGCTGGGGGCACACCCGCTGCCGCAAGTTCCTGCAGGCCATCCCGATGTCCGAGAACAAGACGATCGGCTCGATGACCGAGCGACAGCGCCGGGCGCTCGCGTCGATGCTCGCCGCCGGCTCGCCGGGCCCCGTGCCGGTCGGGAACGCCGACGCCTCGCGGGCGGCCTTCGCCGGCGTCGCCTGAAGCTCCGCGCGCCCTGCGGGGGCGCTCGCCCTGGCCGGTGCCGCGCCGCCCCCCCCCGCGCGGCGCCGGTCAGGCCGCCGTCGCGAGCTCGACGATGTGCCCGTCGGGATCGCGCAGGTAGACCGACCGCAGCCCGCCGCGCTCGAAGACCTCGGTGCACGCCACCTCGCGCGCGCGCAGGTGATCGCGCCAGCTCTCGAGCTCGGACGCCGACGCGACGGCGAACGCGAAGTGGTGCGTAGTGCCGACGCCGACGCGTCCGCGCTCCATCTCGCGGTACTCCATGAACGAGACGAGCGTGCCCGCGGTCCCGTGCGCGTCCCCGAACCAGAAGTGGCGCGCGTCGGGGTCGTCGTCGTTGCGGCCCTCGCGGACGAGCTCGAGCCCGAGCACGTCGCGATAGAAGGCGGTCGTCCGCTCGAGGTCGGCGCTGATCGCCGTGACATGGTGCAGCCCGAGCAGGCGCGGGCCGGTCGGCTCGGCCCCAGGGGATCGCTCCGCCGAGTCCGGAAGGTTGTCGTGGGAGGACCCGCGGTGGGGTGTCACGCGCGGAAGCCCAACCCGCCCGAGCGTGAGCGGAAGACCGACCGCAGCAGCGCGAACGCGGCGCCGAAGACGAGGACGGCGACGCCGAGGAGGACGAGCTTGGGCAGGTCCGTGGCGAGCGCCAGCGGGATCGTGACCGCGAGGGCGCAGGCGCCGGCCACCAGCGTCGAGTGCGAGCGGAAGCCCGCCAGGTGCTCGCGCAGCGCGAGCTCGAGGCCCGCGAGCGTCACGAGCGCGAGCCCGCAAGCCAGCAGCGCGTTGCGCCGTCCGCCCGCGTCGAGGGCGCCGAGCGCGATGAGCACGAGCGCGACGAGGATGCAGAGCTCCGTGAGCGGGAACGGCGACCACGGCGCCGGCGGCGCCTCGCCCATGCGCGCCCGCGGGCGCGGAGCGCGCGGCGGCGCCACCGCCGTGCTCCTGGCGGCGTCGGGCGCGGTCACGCCCCGCTTGCGGCTGCGGCGGCCCATCGGCGTGTCAGGTGGCTAAGGGACAGCCCGACGAGAGCTTGACCTGCCACCAGCCCAGGAGCATGCCGAGGATCCCGAGCCGCGGGCGCACGTGCCAGGCCCCGCAGCCGCCCTCGCCGAGGTCGCGCTGGGTGACCCGCTCGAAGCGATGACGGCCGGGCTCCAGGAGCATCGCCTCCAGGCGGAGCCGGTGGCGCTCCTGCTCGGCCCCGCGGCGGTCGAGCTCGTCGTGGGCGTGCCGGACGCGCTCGGCCAGCGCGTCGCGCACGCGCTCGAGCTCCCCGAGCGACAGCACCCGCGGCCCACCGCCGAGCGGCGACGCGGGGGGCTCGAGCGCGCCCGAGCCGAACGCGCTGACCGCCGCCGCCGCGAGTCGGCGCTCGAGCGCCGCGACCTGGTCGCGCAGCTGCGCCCTGGCCGCGCGCTCGGCCTGCGCCACGGCTCGCTGCGACGCGTGCTCGCGCGCGGGGATCCGACCCATGGTCTCCGACCATGTGTGCCCGAGCATGGCGCCAGTCTACCCCGCGCGCAGGACCTCGGCGGCCGTCCACAGCGCCTCCTCGACGTGCACCGAGGGGACGCCCGGCGCGCGGACGGCCACGAGCCGCAGCCGGCGGCAGCCGCCCTCGGGACGCAGGCTCGGCGCCACGTCGCCGAACAGCACCGCGACCGGGCGCCGCGCGTCGGCGATGACGAGCCGGCCGTCGGGAAGGTCGGGGGCCAGCGGACCCTCGCCGAGGCGCTCGCCGCGCCGAGCGGCGCGCAGGCCGAGCGGCCCGTCGAGGCGCTCGTCGTCGAGCGCGAGGACCGGGACGCCGGTCTCGACCACGGCGAGCAGGAGGGCGTCCTCGACGCGCCCGCGCGAGGCGAACTCGCCGCGCAACAGGCGCTCGAGCACGGCCTCCTCGACCGGCGTGCGCTGCTCGTCGGGATCGAGCCCGACGTGGCGGAAGAAGACGCGAAACGCGGCGGGCACCGGCTCCTGACGCAACGTAACGGCCCGCCGGCCGCCGAAGCGGTCCGAGAGCGCCCGCAGGCGGGCGGCGACGCCGGGGTCCGTCCGCCGGGCGCGGCCCTGCGGTGCCGCGAGCGCCAGCGACGCCAGGCCGAGCGCGGGGAACTCGAGCGCGAGCTCGCGCTCGACCCAGCCTGGCTCGGGCTCGCTCACGGGCGCCACCCGCCCGCGCGGGCGGCGCGCTCGAGCGCCGCGACGCGCGCCTCGAGCCGGGCGGACCCGAGCTCGCCGAGGCTAGTGCCCTGGACGACGCCGCCGGGCAGCGCGAACGTGACCGTGGGACACACGGCGACGCCGTAGACGTTGGCCAGCGCGCCGTCGCGGTCGTAGCCGACCGGGAACGACCAGCCGTGGCGGCGGATCGTCGCGCGCAGGTCGCCGCGGTCGCCACGGATCGCGACCGCGGCAAACGCGACGCCGCGGTGGTGCGGGCGCAGGCGCTGCAGGCGGTCGAGCTCGTGCGTGCAGCGCGCCGCGCCGGCGACCAGGAAGGCGAGCACGACCGGGCCGCGCTCGTAGAGCGCGCACACGTTGAGCACGTCGCGACCGCGGACCGTGCACGCCGGCCGGCGCCCCGCCCCGCCCTCGTCGCCGCGCCGCGCGACGTTGACGTCCCCATCGAGCCGGCTCAGCGCGAGCGGGGCGGCGAAGGGCGGCATCCGCTCACCCGTGGGCGGACCCTGCGAGCCGACGCCGTCCGCGCGCAGCGTGTTGAACGTGACCCAGCCCAGCAGCGCGACGCCGGCGGCGACCGCGAGCCAGCCGAGACGCACGTCAGGCGACCTCCGCCCGCTCGCGCCGCCGGCGGCGGACGGCCACCCGCGCCCCCCGCTCGGCGAGCACGAGCACCGCCGGGAGCACGATCATCACGCCGGCCAGCGCCACCGTCAGGTCCACCACGGTCACGAGCCCGAACTCGCGCAGCATCCGGACGTCGGAGACGACGAGCACGGCGAAGCCGGCGATCGCCGTCGTGCCGGACGCGAGCACGGCGGCGCCGGTCGAGCGGTACGTGCGCTCGAGCGCCGCGCGCGGCGCGCGACCGCTCGCGCGCTCGGCCGCGTAGCGCTCGGACAGCAGTACGCTGAACTCGGTCGTGATCGCCACGACGAGCGCCCCGAGGACCACCGACATCGGGTTGAGCGGGATCCGCAGGGCGAAGAGCACGAGCGCCGACCAGCCTCCGGCGAGCGCGATCGGGACGAGCGGGACGAGCGCTCGGCGGGCGCTGCGCAGCGCGACGAGCAGGACGAGCGCGACCGCGACCAGCCCCGCGCCGACCCCGGCGATGCGCCGCCACGGGGCCGCGATCGCGTCGTTGGCCTCGGCGGCGAGCACGGGCAGGCCGGCGAGCTCCGCGCGCACGCCGGGCGGCGGCCGCAGGCTGCGGCGCATCGCGCGCATGACCGCGAACTGGCGCTCGAGCGGCTCGAGGCGGATGCCGAAC
>DATNGY010000418.1:0-2821 GCA_035605735.1 Solirubrobacteraceae bacterium | reverse complement strand
CCGAACCGGCGGGCGCCCTGGGCGAGCACCTTCCCGAGCGGGGCCGCCCCCGGCCGCCACGCAGGCGCGTCGCGGGCGTACGCGGCGACCATGAGCCCGACCCCGGCGGCCGAGCCCACCAGGAACCAGAGCGTGCGCGTCCCGACGTCGAGTGGGCCGGCCGGGATGCCGTCGGCGATCACGAAGATCGCGCCGGTAACGAAGCCGGTCAGCCCGCCCTTGGGACCGAACGTGCGCAGGAACGCGGTGAGCGCGATCCACGCGAAGGCCACCACGGTCGACGCAGCGACGCTGTCCTGGACCGCCGTCCCGAGCGCGACCGACGCGCAACACCCGAGCGAGGCGCCCACGCCCCATCCGAGGCGCTCGCGCAAGCGGCCGCGCGGCACCGCGAGGGCCGCGTTGAGGCCCCCGAAGCACGCGATGACGCCGATCGCGGGCTCGCCGGCCGCCACGCCGAGCGCCAGCGGCGCGCAGCTCGCGACCGCGCCGGCGAGCCCGGCGAGCGGGTCGAGGCCTCGCCGCTCGACGCGGAACGCCTCCGCCCACACCGACACAGGCCTACTATCGCCACCGCTCGTACGCGTGCCAAGTCGCCCGCTCCGGTCAGCTCCGCGCGCGACCCTGCGACCTTCGCGGTGGATGCGAGCATCGAACGAGCTCCTCGAGGCGGTCGCATGGCGTGCCGCTGCGAGAATCGGAGCCATGGACCCCCACGCGGAACCCGGCCCGGTGGCCGCGACGTTCGCCGAGCGCCGGCGGGCGTGGGAGGAGCGGTCGCTCTCGTCGCTGGCCGCGCGCTCGTGGCCGGCGGTGCGGGCGCGAGCCGAGCCCGACTGCGGGCTGCGCTCGCCGCTGCAGCGCGACCGCGACCGCATCGTCCACGCGAAGGCCTTCCGGCGCCTGAAGCACAAGACGCAGGTCTTCGTCGCCCCCGAGGGCGACCACTACCGCACGCGCCTCACGCACACGCTCGAGGTGACCCAGGTCTCGCGCACGGTCGCGCGCGCGCTGGCGCTGAACGAGGACCTCGCGGAGGCGATCGGACTCGGCCACGACCTCGGCCATCCGGCCTTCGGGCACATCGGCGAGGCCGTCCTCGACGCGTGCCTGCGCGAGCGCTTCGATCGCGGCTTTCGCCACTATGAGCACTCGCTACGGGTCGTCGACGTTCTCGAGCGCGACGGCGCCGGCCTCAACCTCACCGCCGACGTCCGCGACGGGATCCGCTGCCACTCGGGCCGGGCGCCGCTGCCGCGGACGCTCGAGGGCCGGATCGTGCGGATCGTCGATCGCGTCGCCTACCTCAACCACGACGTCGACGACGCGCTGCGCGCCGGCGTGCTGCGCGAGGACGAGCTCCCGCGCGAGCCGATCGCCGCGCTCGGCTCGACCGGCTCGATCCGCATCGACGCGCTCGTCCACGACCTCGTCGAGCGCTCCGACCAGGCGGGCGACGTCGTCCAGGGGCCCGAGGCCGCGGCGGCCATGGACGCCCTGCGCTCGTTCATGTTCGAGCGCGTCTACCTCGGCGCGGCGGCGCGGCGCGAGCACGCGAAGATCGAGCGCATGCTGCGCGCGCTCTTCGACGCCTACGCCTCCGAGCCCGACCGCATCCCCGACGGCGGCGGCGTCCCCGGCGCCGACGTGGCCCAGCGCGTCACCGACTGGCTCGCGGGGATGACCGACCGCTACTGCATCCGCGCCTTCGAGGCGCTCTCGTTACCGGAGGCCTTCGCCCTCTAGAGTCGGGCGCGGGCCATGGCGCGCTACACCGACGACTCCCGCGACCGCGTCCGCGACGCCGTGGACATGGCCGATCTCGTCGGGACGCGCGTCGATCTCCGCCGGGCGGGAGCCAACCGCCTCGAGGGGCTCTGCCCCTTCCACGACGAGCGGACGCCGTCGTTCGGGATCAACCCGGCCGAGAAGCTCTTCTACTGCTTCGGCTGCGGGACGGGCGGAGACGCGTTCCGCTTCGTCGAACTCACCGAGGGCCTCGACTTCAAGGGCTCGCTGGAGCGGCTCGCCGACCGCTACGGAGTCCAGCTCGAGGTCGTCGAGGAGGACCCGGCCGCAGCCGAGCGCCGGCGCGCGCGCGAGCGGCTGCTCGAGCTGCTCGAGCGCACCGCGGCCTTCTATGCCCGCTTCCTCTGGGACTCGCGCGAGGCGGCGGGCGCGCGCGAGTACCTGCTCGGGCGCGGCCTGGAGGAGACCTCCCTGCGCGAGTTCCGCGTCGGCTACGCGCCGAGCGCGTGGGACACCGTGCTGCTGGCCTCCCGCCGCGCCGGGTTCTCGGACCGCGAGCTCGTCGCCGCCGGCCTCGCGCAGCGGGCGAAGGGCGCGGGGCGCACGTACGACCGCTTCCGCCGGCGGATCATGTTCCCGCTGTGCGACACCCGCGGCCGCGTGCTCGGCTTCGGCGCGCGCGCCATCGGGGCCGACCAGAAGCCGAAGTACCTCAACTCCTCCGACACCGCGCTCTTCCACAAGGGGCGCAACCTCTTCGGCGCCGACATCGCGCGCGCGCCGGCGGCCAAGGCGGGATCCGTGCTCGTGGCCGAGGGCTACACCGACGTAATCGCCCTGCACCAGGCCGGGCTGCGCAACACGGTCGGGCTCATGGGCACGGCCCTGACCGACGAGCAGGTGGGTGAGCTGGCCCGGCTGGCGCCGACCGTCCTCCTGGCCCTCGACGCCGACAGCGCGGGCCAAGACGCGATGCTGCGCGCGGCGCGCGTCGCCACACGGCAGCGACTGACCCTGCGCGTCGTCCCGCTGCCCGTGGACGCCGACCCCGCCGACCTCGTGCAGGCCGAGG
>DATNGY010000417.1:0-2942 GCA_035605735.1 Solirubrobacteraceae bacterium | reverse complement strand
GTTCGTCACGGCCGCCGGCTCGGCCGCCGCCGCCGCGGTCTTCGCGCCGCCGGCGCTCGGGCTCGCGACCGCCGGCGGGCGGCGCGTGCCGCTGGCGCGCGGCGGGCGCTTCGCCGAGGGGGTGATGTCGGGCGACCCGCGGCCGAACGGGATAACGCTGTGGACGCGGGTGGCGGAGATCGGCGGACGGCGGTCGGTGGAGCTCGAGGTCGCGCGCGACCGCGGCTTCCGCAAGGTCGTCGTCGGCGAGCGGATCGCGACGGACGACGGCACCGGTCACGCGGTGAAGGCGCGCGTGACCGGCCTCGACCCCTACGAGCAGTACTTCTACCGCTTCGCCACGCGGGATCGCCACAGCCCGGTCGGGCGCTTTCGGACCGCGCTGCCGCCCGACTCCCACCAGCCCGTGCGCTTCGCGTTCTGGTCCTGCCAGGACTTCACGCACGGCTTCTACAACGCGCACACGTTGATGGAGCGCGAGGCCGACCTCGACTTCATCGTCTGTCTCGGCGACTACATCTACGGCGAGACGTTCCACTCGCCGGCCGGCGGAACGGGCGTGCGCGACGATCTCATCGGCTCCCCGAGCCAGGACCCCTCGCACCTGCGCGACGCGATCACGCTCGCCGACTACCGCGCGAAGTACGCGCTCTACCGCTCGGACCGCGCGCTGCGCGCCGTGCAGGCGAAGTTCCCGACGGTGATCCTCTGGGACGACCACGAGGTGCAGGACAACTACGCCGGCGAGGAGCGCGCGACCGGTGGCCTCGACCCGGCGAAGCGCTTCAGCGCCGCCCGCACGCGCGCCGCCTACCGGGCGTTCTTCGAGTCCCAGCCGTACTTCCCGAGCGTCAACCAGCGCCTCTTCCGGCGCCTGCGCTTCGGACGCACGGTCGACCTGATCGTCATGGACCAGCGCCAGTGGCGCCGCGACCAGCCCTGCGGCGACGCCGTCGCCCCTGCGTGCTCGTGGTGGGACCAGCCGCGCAACTTCCTCGGCCCGTTCCAGATGCAGTGGGTCAAGGATCAGCTGCGCGCCTCGAAGGCCTCGTGGAAGATCATGGCCAATGAGGTGATGATCATGCCGACGAAGGTCGGCGATTCGTTCGCGATGTTCGACTCGTGGCAGGGCTATCCGCGCGAGCGCGAGGAGCTCTTGACGTTCATCCGCGACCGCGGCATCCGCGACGTCGTGTTCGTGACCGGCGACATCCACACGTTCTTCACCGGCGACGTCCGCACGCGGATGGGCCTCGGCGAGTCCGTGGCCGTCGAGTTCGTCGGCGGGTCGATCACCTCGCAGAGCCTCGGCGAGCTCGACCTCTCCCAGTACGGGCTGCCGATCAAGGGCAACGACGTCAACCCGTCGACGTCGCCGGCGCTGATCGAGGGCCTGCGCTCGTTCAACCCGTGGATCAAGGACGTCGACTTCGACCACCACGGCTACGGGCGGATCGTCGCGCGGCGCGACCGGCTGACGTGCGACCTCGTGCGCCTGCAGACGATCAAGCAGCCGACCACGGCGACGCTTGCGCCGGTCCATCACGAGCTGCAGCGCGGCCAGGTTTCGATCGTTTAGAGAGCCTGATGCCCAACCGCCGCCCGCGCCTGGAGATCGTCGCGCCGTCCGCCTCGCCCGAGGAGGCGGCCGCGGTCGTGGCCGCGGTCGAGCGCTTCCTGCGCGACACGGCCCCGCCGCCACTCCCCGCGACGGCGCCCGAGAGCCCGTGGGTCCGCGCCGCGCGCACCGAGGCGATCGAGCGCGACCCCGGCCGCGAGCCGTGGAGCCCGCAGTAGCGCCTACGCGCCAGCTTTGGCCGACGCGGGGGACGCTGTCGGATTCGCCCTCGCGCCGTCCGTCGTAAGGTCGCACGGCCGGCGAGCGGCGCCGGCCCCGGACCGCCAGGAGGTCTCATGCGGTACATGCTCCTCATCCATGTCGATCCCGCGCAGCTCGCCGACCCGGAGTCGCCCGAGGGACGCGCGAACTCCGAGCGCTGGTACGCCTTCACCGAGGGCCTCGTCCAGGCCGGGGCGATGGTCGCCGGCGAGCCGCTCCAGCCGCCGCAGACGGCAACGACGGTCTCGGTGCGCGACGGCGAGCGCGTCGTCACCGACGGCCCCTTCGCCGACACGAAGGAGTGGCTCGGCGGCTTCTACGTCATCGACGCGCCCGATCTCGATGCCGCGCTCGACCACGCCGCGGGCATGCCGCACATCGCGCACGGCTGGGTCGAGGTCCGTCCCGTCATGGAGATGCCGGCGCGGGTCGACGCCGCCTCTTGACCGCGGGCGCGGTCGAGCGGGCCTTCCGAGAGGAGTCCGGGCGCGTCCTGGCCACGCTCATCCGCCGCCTCGGCGGCAACTTCGAGCTCGCCGAGGACGCGCTCCAGGACGCGTTCGCCGTCGCGCTGGCCACCTGGCCGCGCGACGGCATCCCCGGCAATCCCGGGGCGTGGATCACGACCGCGGCGCGGCGCAAGGCGATCGACCGCCTGCGCCGCGAGCGCGGACTCGCCGACCGCGTCGCGCTGCTGCGCGCGCTCATGGAGATCGAGTCGACCCCACCCGACGAGCCGGTCGGGGCCGTCGGCGACGACCGCCTACGGCTCGTCTTCACGTGCTGCCATCCGGCGCTCGGAATGGACGCCCGCGTCGCGCTCACGCTGCGGACCCTCGGCGGCCTGCGCACGAGCGAGATCGCGCGCGCGTTCCTCGTCCCCGAGCCGACGATGTCCCAGCGCCTGCGACGGGCCAAGCGCAAGATCGCCGCGGCGCGCATCCCCTACCGGGTGCCGCGCGACGAGGACCTGCCCGAGCGCATGGCGGCGGTGCTCGCGGTCCTCTACCTCATCTTCAACGAGGGCTATGCCGCGAGCGCGGGCGAGCGCCTGGTGCGCGCGGACCTCTGCACCGAGGCGATACGCCTCGCGCGTCTCGTC
>DATNGY010000416.1:0-2772 GCA_035605735.1 Solirubrobacteraceae bacterium | reverse complement strand
ACGTGCTGGACCATGTGCATCGTGAACGCCTGCTCGCCGAGGCGGTCGATCGGCGAGAGCAGCGCGGCGACGAGGGCGAGCATCGCCCCCACGAAGCTCGCGAGGCGCCAGCCGCCCGCGGCGCGCGGACCGTCGGCGCGGCGGACGCGGCGCCAGCGGGGGATGTAGACGGCGCAGGCGGCGGCGATGAGGATGACCGGACCGGGATCGAACGTCCACGAAGTGTCCGCAGCCATGTCGCACGATTGTGACGAAGTGGTGGTAGCGCCGTGACGCGCGGTGTCGGACGATCGCGGTGTGTCGCGCCCGCTGTCCCGCCTCGCCGCGTTCTCCGCTCCGCTCGTGCCCTCGGAGGCGTGGCTGCGCGGCGCGCTCTCGATCCTCGTGCCGCCGGCCTGCCACGGCTGCGGCGCGGCGCTGCCGGCGGCGGCCGAGCCGCTGTGCCCCGCGTGCCGGCTCGCGCTTCCGTGGCTGCGCGGCGCGCGCTGCGCCCGCTGTGGCCTTCCCGGCGGCTGTCGCGCGGGCTGCCCGCTGGCGGGCGGCGCGGTCGAGCGCGCGTGGGCGCCGGTCGCTCACGAGGGGCCCGCACGGGCGCTCGTCCATGCGCTGAAGTTCCGCGGCGCGCTGCGCCTTGCCGACCTCATGGCCGCGCAGATCGCGGCGGGCGCGCCGGCGGGGCTGCTCGAAGCGCCCGCCGCGCTCGTGCCCGTGCCGACTCACCCGACGCGCGTGCGCCGGCGCGGCTACAACCACGCCGAGCGGCTCGCAGCGGCGCTTGCGATGCGGACCGGTCGCGAGGTCCGGGCGTGCCTGGCGCGCCGCGGCGCGCCGACGCGGCAGGCCGGAGCGCGGCGCGCGGAACGTCGTGCGCCGGGCCGAATCGAGATCGACGCGCGCGGCGCCGTGCCCGCGGACGCGCTCCTCGTGGACGACGTGCACACGACCGGGGCGACCCTCGAGGCTTGCGCCGCGGCGCTGCGCGCCGCAGGCTCGCGGCGCGTGCGGGCCGTCACCTACGCGCGCGCGTTGAAGGGGGGATGACGCGGGGGTAACGTGCGCTGCCCACAGAACTGGAGGATCTCCATGCAGATCGAGGTGAAGGGTCGCAACACCACGGTGACCGCCGAGCTTCGTGAGCACGTGGAGCGCCGCTTTCGCAACGTGGCCAAGCAGGTGTCCGACGCGGCTCGCCTCGAGGTCGAGGTTCGCGAGGAGCGCAACCGCGGGATCCCGGATGGCCGCGTGGCCGAGGCGACCCTCTTCCTCAAGGGCGCGACGCTGCGGGCGCGGGCGCGCGGGCGCGAGGTCCGCCACGCGATCAACCTCGCCGAGGAGGAGCTGACCCGGCAGGTCAAGCGCCACCGCGACAAGCGTCGCGGCCGGCGCAAGGTGGGGACGGAGAGCATCCGCACGAGCCCGCCCGGCGACGACCTCGGCGGCGGCGCCGCAGCTGCCCTGTAGCGGGCGCCAGAGCGACGCTCCCCAGGGCCCGTGAGGGCCTTCGCACGCGCGCGCAACCCGTCTCTTCGGGCGCGATCCCGTTGCTACGCTGACCCGATGGGCCTTCTGGATCGTGCGCTGAACATCGGCGAGGCCAAGCAGTTTCGCGAGTACGAGAAGCGGGTCGCGCGGATCAACGCGTTCGAGCCGGAGCTCGAGCTCGAGTCCCTGGGCGACCTGCGCGAGCGGATCGACCTGCTCCGCGAGCGCGCCCGCAACGGCGAGGCGCTCGCTGACCTGCTGCCCGAGACGTTCGCGATCGTCCGCGAGACGGGTCGGCGCACGATGGGCATGCGGCACTTCGACGTCCAGCTCATCGGCGGCATGGTCCTGCACGGCGGGAGCATCGCCGAGATGAAGACCGGCGAGGGCAAGACGCTGACCGCGACGCTCGCGGTCGTGCTCAACTCGCTCGCCGGCTCCGGCGTGCACCTCGTGACCGTCAACGACTACCTCGCCCGGCGCGATGCGGAGTGGATGAGCCCGATCTACGACGCGCTCGGCGTGAGCGTCGGCGTCCTCCAGAACATGCAGTCCTACGAGGACAAGCAGGCCGCCTACGCCGCCGACGTGACGTACGGGACCAACTCCGAGTTCGGCTTCGACTACCTGCGCGACAACATGGCCACGTCGCTGGAGGAGAAGGTCCAGAACGGCGGCCGTCTCGACGACGACGGGCACCCCGTCACCGCGCACACGTTCGCGATCGTCGACGAGGTCGACAACATCCTCATCGACGAGGCGCGCACGCCGCTGATCATCTCCGGCGCCCCCGAGCAGGCGGCCGAGCTCTACCACCGCTTCGCGCGGCTCGCCCCGAGCATGGCGGCCGGGAAGAAGCCCGAGGGGATGGACCCGCGCGCGAAGAAGGACTTCGTAGCCGACTTCGACTTCGAGTTCGACGAGAAGCACAAGACGGTCTCGGTGACCGAGCGCGGGGTGGCCAAGGCCGAGCGCTTCCTGGGGATCGATCACCTCTACCGCGCCGAGAACGGCCACATGGTCAACCACCTCATCCAGGCGCTGAAGGCCGAGTCGCTCTACAAGCGCGACGTCGACTACGCGGTGATCGACGGCGAGGTGAAGATCATCGACGAGTTCACCGGCCGCATCCTCGAGGGCCGCCGCTGGTCGGAGGGCCTGCACCAGGCGGTCGAGGCGAAGGAGGGCGTCGCGATCCAGGAGGAGAACCAGACGCTCGCCACGATCACGCTGCAGAACTACTTCCGCATGTACGACAAGCTGGCCGGCATGACGGGCACGGCGCTGACC
>DATNGY010000415.1:0-4089 GCA_035605735.1 Solirubrobacteraceae bacterium | reverse complement strand
AGGGGTGCCGCGTCACCGCCTTCGCCGCACCGGGGCCGCTCGAGCTGCGCCACGACTACCTGTGGCGCGTCCACACGGCCGTCCCCCCGCGCGGCACGATCGGGATCTTCAACCGCTCGCACTACGAGGACGTGCTCGTCGCCCGCGTGGAGGAGCTGGTGCCCGAGGAGATCTGGCGCGAGCGCTACGAGCTCATCAACGCGTTCGAGGCGATCCTCACCCACGGCGGGACGCGCGTCGTCAAGCTCTTCCTGCACATCTCGCCCGAGGAGCAGCAGGAACGCTTCGACGAGCGGCGCGAGCGGCCGGACAAGCGCTGGAAGTACCGCGAGGAGGACCTCCAGGTCTCGGCGAAGTGGGACGAGTACGCAGCGGCCTACGAGGACGTGTTGCGCCTCACGAGCACCGAGCACGCGCCCTGGTACGTGCTCCCCGCCGACCGCAAGTGGATGCGCAACTGGGCGGCGACCGGCATCGTCATCGAGGAGCTCGAGGCGATGGACCCGCAGTATCCCTCGGAAGTCAGGCGCTGAGGGCCCGCTCCGCGGGCTCACGCCAGCGGGCGGCGAGCAGCGCCAGGGCCGCGAGCGCCACCGGCAGCGTCGCCGCGAGGAACCACGCCGAGGTCCCGTCCGAGCCGGTGGCGACGCCGTGCACGAGCGCGAGCGCCCACGGGATCGGGATGAAGCGATGCGCACGGCGCCAGCGCGCGATGCCCAGCCGCCGGCGCGCGTAGAACGTCAGCCCGAGCCCCGCCATCCCGAGCGCGGCGAGCTGGCCGAGCCCGGTGGCGAAAGCGCGATGGGGCGCGGCGAAGGGGACGACGACGCCGAGCAGGCCGGGCTTCAGCCACGGATCGAGGAGCAGCGCGAGGCCGTGGACGGCGATGGCGGCGAACGTCGCGAGCGCGAGCGCCTCGTGGAGCGCGCGCAGCTCGGTCGCTCGGCCGCGGACGAGCGGCGAGCGCGTCGCCATGAGCAGGCCGGCGGAGATCGTCAGCCCGGCGAGGACGATCGCGGCGATGCCTGCCGCGCGGCTCGTCACCCAGAGCGGGGCGAGCGTCGCGATCACGCGGCCTCCGCCCGCGGGCGGTGCCCCGCGAGGATCCGTACGGCGCGGTCGGCGAGGACGAGGACGCCGCCGTGGGCGAGGTGGCGCTCGGCGCCGTCGGGCCCGGCGAGCAGCGCCGCCTTCGCGCGGATCTCGGCCTCGAGCGCGGTCGGCGCGAGCGCCGTCGCCTGGACGACGCCGGTCCAGGCGGGGCGGCCGGTCGCGGGGTCGACGAGGTGGTGAGCGGGGCGCCCGCCGCCGTCGCGCCACGCGCGGCGTCCGATGCCGCTCGTGGCCGCCGCCTGGGCCAGCGTGAGCTCGTGGACCGGCTCGCCCCCGAAGGGGTCGGCGACGAGCAGGCGGCGCGGAGCGCCGCCCACCCGCAGGTCGCCGCCGCAGTCCACGGCGTAGGCGCCGTGGCGGGCGAGGTCGCCGGCGAGGAGATCCGCGGCGAGGCCCTTGACCAGACCGCCGCCGTCGAGCCGGACGCCCGGCGGGCGCCGGACGCGACCGGAGGCGTCGGTGGTCACGAGCCGCCAGCGGCCCTCGGGGTCGGGCCGCGCCGGCGCCGTCGTCGGCGCCCGCGCGAGCGCCGCCGCGAGCGCGTCGGGCGGCGCGGGCTCGCGCGAGCGCGCGTAGCCGGCCGCCTCGAGCGCCGAGAGCCGGGTGGCGTCGACCAGACCGCCGGAGAGCTCGCCGGCGAGTCCCACCGCGCGCGCGAGCGCGAGCAGGAGCGGCGAGGCGGGGACGGCCGAGCGCGCGTCGGCGTTCAAGCGCGAGAGCTCGGAGCCGGGCTCGAAGCGCGTGAGCCCCGCGTGGATGCGCTCGAGCCACCGCGCGGCGCGGCGCGCGGCCGTCTGGCCGCCGGCGGTCCGGACCTCGGCCTCGCCGCCGAAGCAGGCGACCACGATGCGCGCCTCGCTCACGACTGCCTCGTCACGAGCGGGGCGTCGGCCGACGAGCTGGCGCTGCCGCCGTCGTCGCCCGTCGACGACGAGGACGAGGCGGCCGACGAGGACGACGAGGACGATGACGCCGCCGGCGTCGTCTTCGCGTGGGCCGAGGGCTTCGCCCCGGCCGCGGCGACCGCGATCCACGCCGCGACGAGCAGCGCGAGTGAGCCGGCGGCGGTTCGCCGCCGCAGCAGCCGCAGGCGCTCGACGCGTTCGGCGGGAATGGGCATGGACGCGAGGATCGCCGCCGGTTCCCAAGACGCGCTAAGCGAAGTCTGAGAGTCTCCTCAGAGCCGGAACGGGCGACGACCGGGTCTATGCTCCGACCAAGAGACGCCGATGCCCGCCTAGCTCAACTGGCAGAGCACCGAACTTGTAATTCGGAGCGTCCCGGTTCGAGTCCGGGGGCGGGCTCTCAGCGTCTACCGGGCGGCGGCGCCCGCCGCCGCTGCGGCGGCCGCGAGGTCGCCGTGCCCGTTGGAGGCGACGACCGCGTCGAACGCGCGCCGGCGGCGGGGCCCGGCGTTCAGGCGCCGGTCGAGCTCGCCGAGGACGGCGCCGAAGACCAGGTGGCGCCACGTCGCCTGGGCGAAGGCCCGTGGGTTCCCGGAGAGGCGCGGGAGCTCGTCGCGCGCCGGGTGGACGCGGTCGACGAGGAGCGCTAGCGGCCACGTCGCGAGGTGCTCGACAAGCCCCGCGAGCGGACCCCGGGCCCACGGCGCGACCGGCAGCCGCGGCGCGACGTTCGCGTAGACGGCGCCCAGGAGCGCGCCGTTGGACAGGTGCAGGCCCAGCCCCAGCGCGTGCGACGCGGGACCGGTCGTGAACGCCTTGCCGAGCAGCTCCTCGTCGAGGTAGGGCACGCCGAAGACCTTGATGTCGAGTGGCGACTGCGCGCTCCAGACCGCCGCCGCGACGGCGCCGGCGAGCGCTCCGCGGGCGGTCTGTGCTGGGTCGAGGGCCATTCCGGGGTGCTGCGCCCACTGTAACCAGCCCGGCCGAGCAGGGGTACGCCAGGCATGGACGCCGACGCCCTTCATGCCCGCGCGCGCGAGCACGGCGTCAACGTCTTCGTCTACTGGCTGGCGCGGGCGCTCCTGCAGCCCTTCGCCCGCGTCTTCTGGCGCCTGCGGCGCGTCGGCCGCGAGCACATCCCAGCCACCGGCCCCGTGATCCTCGCCTCCAACCACCGCTCGTTCCTCGACCCGTTCGTGATCGGCCTCATGGCCCGGCGGCCGATCTACTACATGGCCAAGCGCGAGCTCTTCTCCAACCGGCCCGTCGCCTGGCTCCTCGCCGCTCTCGGCGCCTACCCCGTGACCCGCGGCGCCTCCGACCGCGAGGCGGTCGCCACCACGAAGGCGATCCTCGCCCGCGGCGACGCGGTGGTCATCTTCGCCGAGGGCACGCGCACGCGCCCGGGCCCGCTCGGGCGCCCTCGCCGCGGCGTCGGGCGCCTGGCGCTCGAGACCGGCGCGCCGGTGATCCCGGTCGCGGTCCACGGCACCGAGGCCGTCCGCAACGGCTGGCGCATCCGCCCGCACCGCATCTGCATCCGCGCCGGGCGGGCGCTGACGTTCCCGCGCGCGGAGCGCCCGTCGCCGCGGCTGGCCGCCGCCGTGACCGCGCGGATCTGGCCGTGCGTCGAGCTGCAGTGGGAGTGGCTCGGGGGCACCCCCGCGCTGCGCCGCGCAGCGGTTATCGCCAGCGGGGCGCGCGCGGCGGGCCTGGTGGCCGCGCTCGACCGCGCCGGGCTCGAGGTCGACGCCGGGGCGAGCCTGCACGCGCTCGACCTCACGCACCACGACCTCGTCTGCCTGCCCGCGACCGAGGCCACGGCCGCCGGCGTGCCCGAGCGCGCCGGAGTCCTCCTCGTGGCCGACGCGCCGCTCGGGCCGCCCGGGCCCGCGCGCGCGCGGACCGCGACGTGCTTCGCCGAGGGGATGTTCGTCCGCGGATCGCGCGCCGCGCTCGCCGCGGGCGACGACGTCTTCCGGGCCCAGCTCGCGGCCGTGCTTCGCGCCGCGGGGGTCGAGGTCGCCGACGCGGCGGTCGTGGAGCGGGCCGTCGCCGCCTGAGTAGGCTC
>DATNGY010000414.1:0-4341 GCA_035605735.1 Solirubrobacteraceae bacterium | reverse complement strand
CGGGCGCAGGAGCGTGGCGAGCACGCGCAACAGCGTCGACTTGCCGGCGCCGTTGGGGCCGAAGACGAGGAGCGTGGCGCCGGCCGGAACCGAAAGCGTCACGCCGTCGAGCGCCACACGCTCGCCGTAGCGGCGCGTAAGCCCGTCGAGCTCAATGGCTGGCGCGGCTGCCACCTTCGCTGGCCAGCGTGGCGGCGGCGTGGCCGAGGACCGGGGCCAAGAGGCCGAAGAGCTGCTCGACGGCCTTCGGGTTGCCGGGGAAGTTGACGATCAGCGTGCGGCCGGCGACGCCGGAGACCCCGCGGGAGAGCACGCCCATCGGCGTGTGCTGAAGCGAGGCGGCACGCATCGCCTCCGCGATGCCGGGCACGTCGCGCTCGACGACGGCGGCCGTCGCCTCGGGCGTGACGTCGTCGGGGGTCAGCCCGGTTCCGCCCGTCGTGAGCACGAACGTCGTGCCGCCCTCGACGTACGCGCGCAGGCGGTCCTCGATGAGCGCGGCATCGTCGCCGATGACCTCGATGGCGACGACCTCGGCGCCTGCTTCGTCGGCCAGGCGGGCGAGCAGCGGCCCGGCGACGTCCTCGCTCTCGCGCCGCGCCACCGACGTCGAGATCGTCAGGACGGCGGTCCTCATGCGCCGTCGGGCCGTCGCCACGGCCCGCTGCGCCCACCGTCCTTCTCGAGCAGCTCGACCGCCTCGACGCGCACCCCGCGCTCGAGCCCCTTGACCATGTCGTAGACCGTCAGCGCGGCGATCGCGGCGGCGGTCATGGCCTCCATCTCGACGCCGGTGCGCGCGGTCACCCGCGCCTCGGCCTCGAGCGAGACCGTGCCCGCGGCTGCGTCGACGCTCGCCTCGATGTCGACGTGGTCGAGGCCGAGCGGGTGGCAGAGGGGGATGAGCTCGCCCGTGCGCTTCGCGGCCTGAACGCCGGCGATCCGGGCCACGCCGAGGACGTCGCCCTTGGGGGCGTCGCCGGCGGCCACGCGCGCCGCGGTCGCGGGGCTCATGCGGACGACCGCGCGTGCGCGGGCGCGCCGCGCGCTCGGCTGCTTGCCGGAGACGTCGACCATCCGCGCGCGGCCGTGCTCGTCGAGATGCGTCAGCTCGGTCACACGGCAGCGGTCGCCGACTGGGCGGCCGCGATGAGGTCACGCGCGCCCTGCACGTCGCCCGCGCGTAGGAGCTCGATCGGGTCGGGGTCGCCGTGGACGATGCCCTCGAAGAAGGCCTTGCGGTCCTGATAGGTCGGGAGCGTCGCCTTCGCCCAGCCGCGCGCGTCGTTGAGGAGGACGGCGAGCTGCGCGTACTCCTCGCCGAAGAGCTCGGCGACCTCGGCCTTCATCCGCTTGGCCAGCGCCGGGGAGGCGCCCGCAGTGGAGATCGCGATCGCGAGCGGGCCGGTGCGCAGGATCGCCGGGAGGATGAAGTTGCACAGCGGTGGGACGTCGACGACGTTGACGAGCATCGCGCGCCGCTCGGCGTCCTCGAAGACGGCGATGTTCGCGTCGGTGTCGTCCGTGCTCGCAATGACGAGGAAGGCGCCCTCGAGGTCGCCGCGCCCGGCGTACTCGCGGCGCTCCCAGGCGATCGAGCCCTCGGCGGCGAGCGCCTCGAACTCCGCGACTGCCGCGGGGGCGATCAGCGTCACGTCGGCGTTGCAGGCGAGCAGGCCCTCGACCTTCTCGAGCCCCACCTCGCCGCCACCGACGACGACGCAGCGGCGCCCAGAGAGCTTCAGGCAGGCGATGTAGAACGGCGTGGCGAGCATGTCGCGCACGCAGGTCTGGTCGCAGACCCCGCGGCGGAACTGGCAGACGCACTCCTTTCCGGCGTAGGCGGCGGCGGGCATCGTCCCTGAAGCGTAGTGGCCCGTACCCTCCGTGATGCGCCGATGACCGACAGCCTGTTCAGCGCCGACTCGATGCTGCGTCGCGTGATGGGCGAGCAGGTCGTCGGCCTCTCCGGGCCGCGCGCGCTGCTCGTGCAGGCCGCCCACCCGGTTGCCTTCGAGGGCTTCTTCGCCCACACCGGCGCGCTCGACGAGCCCTACGAGCGCCTCGCGCGCACCGCGCGGGTCCTCGACCTCGTCGCCTTCGGCCCTCGGCTCAGCGCGCAGCGCGCGACGCGGCGGGTGCGCGCCATGCACCGGCGCGTGCGCGGGACGCTGTCCGAGCCCGCCGGCCGGTTTCCCGCCGGCACGCCGTACGCGGCCGACGATCCCGAGCTCCTGCTCTGGGTCCTGGCCGCGCTGGCCGACTCGGCGACGCTGACCTACGAGCGCTACGTGGGCTCGCTGTCCGCCGCCGAGAAGGACGCGCTGTGGGCCGACTACCGGCGCGTGGGCCGAGAGTTCGGCCTGCGCGCGGACGAGATGCCCGCCGACTGGGTCGGCTTCCGGCGCTACATCGAGGCGATGGTCGAGGGCGACGTCCTGCACGTCACCGAGGCCGCGCGCGAGCTCGCGGTGCGGATCGTCATGCACCCGCCGGTGCCGCTGCGCATGCGCCCGGTCCTCGAGCTCGTCAACCAGATCACGATCGGGCTGCTGCCGCCGCGGCTGCGGCGCGAGTTCGGCTTCGCTTGGGACCCGGTGCGCGAGGTCGCGGTGCGGGGCGGGGCGGAGTACGCGAAGCGCCTCGTCGTGCCGTTCCTGCCCGACCGGCTGCGGCTCGTGCGCAGCGCGCGGCGCGCCGCGGCATAGCGCGCGGGAAGGCTCGGGCGCCTGCGGCGTCCTAGGGCCTCATGGGATACGTGATGCACGTCTTCGCGCCGACGCACCGCTTCGGGCTCGCGCTCTACCTGACCGTCGCGACGGTCGCGGGCGCCGTCGACCGGCTCATCCGCCGCCCGCCCACTGCATGACGAGCAGCGCCCGCGCGCCGCGCGGACCGGCCTCGTAGACGTGGACCTCGTCGGCCGCGAAGGCCGCGAGGTCGCCGCCGCGCAGCGCGACCGGGCGGTCGGCGGGGCCGGTGCGCAGCGCGCCGCGCAGGACCAGCACGTGCTCGCGGGTGCCGGGGCCGTGCGCGCCCGAGGTGCGCCGCGCGCGCGGCGGGAACGTCGCCTCGTAGAGCTCCACGGGCTGCGGGCCCGGCAGGCGGATGATGAGCCGCAGGTCGTTCTCGGTGCCGGGCACGAACGTGCCCTCGTGGGCCCGGACGACGACGACGGGCTCGGGGCCCTCGGAGACGAGGAGATCGCCGAACGGGACGCCGAGCGCCGTCGCCAGCGCCTGTAGCGTGTCGAGCGTCGGGTTGCCGCGGGCGGCCTCGAGCTCCGACAGCGTCGCCTTCGCCACCCCCGACGCGCGCGCCAGATCCGACAGCGACCGGCCCTGGGCGGCGCGCAGGCGCCGGAGGTTCGCCGCGAGGGACTTGACACCTCCGTTCTCCATAGCGAACAATAGTACCGGTGAACCGAACGGAACCAGTCCAGCGCCCAAGCGTGCGCGACGGCGCCCGGCGGGCGGCCCCGCTGGCGGTCGCCGTGGCCGCCTTCGGGCTGCCCTTCGGGGTGCTCGCCCGCGAGGCCGGCCTGAGCTCGGTCGCCGCCGTCGTCTTCTCGGCGACCACGTTCGCGGGGTCGGCGCAGGTCGCGGCGGCCTCCGTCCTCGCCACGGGAGGGACGGTGGTCGCGGCTGTGGCCGCCGCCGTGCTGTTGAACGCGCGGTACGTGCCGATCGGGCTCTCCGTCGCGCCGGCCCTGCGCGGGCCCGCGTGGGTCCGGGCGCTGCGCGCCCAGCTCGTCGTCGATGAGTCGTGGGCGGTCAGCCACCAGGGCGGCGGGCGCTACGACGCCCGCATGCTCCTCGGCGCCGGCCTCGTCCTCTATGCGGCGTGGGTCGTCTCGACCGCGGTCGGCGTCGCGGCCGGCGCGCTGCTCGGCGACCCCGCGCGGCTCGGCCTCGACGCCGCGTTCCCGGCGCTCTTCCTCGCGCTGCTGGCGGGCCAGGTCTCGGGGCGCCGCGGGGCGCTCGCGGCGCTGCTGGGCGGCGCGGTCGCGCTGGCGCTGATCCCGCTCGCGCCGCCCGGCGTGCCGGTCGTCGCGGCTGCCGCGGCCTGCCTGCTGGGGCTGCGCGCGTGACGGGCGCGTGGGTGCTCGTGGCGGTCGTCGGCGTCGCGACGATCGCGCTCAAGGCGGCCGGGCCGGTGCTCGTCGGTGGCCGCGAGCTGCCGCCGCGGTTGGTCGGCGTCGTCGCCCTGCTGGCCCCGACGCTCCTGGCCGCCCTCGTCGTCACGCAGACGCTGGCCGACGGGCGGACGCTGACGATCGACGCACGCGCGGCCGGCGTCGCGGCGGGCGCCGTCGCCGTCGCGCTGCGCGCCCCCGTGCTC
>DATNGY010000413.1:0-2739 GCA_035605735.1 Solirubrobacteraceae bacterium | reverse complement strand
GCTCAGCGCGCTCTGCCTGCACGCCGACACCTCGAGCCTGACCGCGATCGCCAACGACTTCGGGCTCGAGGAGGCCTTCGCGCGCCAGGTCCGCGCGCACGGCCGGACCGGCGACGTGCTGCTCGCGCTGAGCACGTCGGGGCGCAGCCCGAACGTGCTCGCCGCCGTCCACGCGGCGCGCGAGGCCGGCCTGGCGACGTGGGCGCTCTGCGGCGCCGCGCCCAATCCGCTGGCCGAGCTCAGCGACGAGGCCGTGTGCCTCCCGGGCGCGACCACGGCGACGGTGCAGGAGCTCCACCTCGTGGCCGTGCACATGCTCTGCTGCGCGCTCGACCGCGAGGTCGCGCTTCGCGACGGCTGCCACGAGCGCCCCTCGGACCGCTTCACGCGCGTCGAGGAGGTGCGAGCATGACCCGGCGTCCGCTCGTGGTCGTCGGCGACGCGCTCCTGGACCGCGACGTCGAGGGCGCCGTCGAGCGCCTGAGCCCCGACGCGCCGGTGCCGGTCGTCGACGAGGCGACGACCCACGCCCGCCCGGGCGGGGCCGCGCTGGCCGCCACGCTCGCCGCAACCTCCGGACGCCTGGTGACGCTCGTGACCGCGCTCGCGCGCGACGCCGCGGGCGCCGAGCTCGCCGCGCTGGTCGTGGACCGCGGGATCGAGGTCGTCGACCTCGGCCTCGACGGAGCGACGCCGGAGAAGGTCCGGATCACGACGGACGCGCGGCCGCTCCTGCGCCTCGACCGCGGCGGCGGCGGAGCCGTGGGCGCTCCGGGCGCGGGCGCGCGCGCGGCGATCGGCTGGGCGGGCGCGGTCCTCGTCGCCGACTACGGGCGCGGCGTGGCCGCCGAGCCCGAGCTGCGCGCCGCGCTCGCGGCGCTCGGCCCCGACGTCCCGCTCGTCTGGGATCCGCACCCCAACGGCCCGGCGCCCGTGGCCGGCGTGCGCCTGGCCACGCCGAACCTCGCCGAGGCGACGGCGCTGGTGCCCGAGCCGCCCGGCGACGCGCTGCCCACCGTCGCGGCCCGTGCCCGCGCGCTCGCCGCGCGCTGGCGGGCCGACGCGGTCTGCATCACGTGCGGGGCGCGCGGCGCGGTCCTGGCGGTGGGCGACGGCCCGCCGCTCGCGGTGCCCGCAGAGCCCGTGCCGGGCGGCGATCCGTGCGGAGCCGGCGACCGCTTCGCGAGCGCCGCGGCCGAGGCGCTGGCCGACGGCGCGACGGCGGCCGCGGCGGTGGAGCGCGCGGTCGCCACCGCCTCGCGCTTCGTGGCCGCCGGCGGGGCGGGCGCCGTGGCTCGGGAGCTCGCATCGGCTGCGCCGCGCGCGGACGGCGAGGGCGGGCTCGCGCTCGCGCGGCGCGTCGGCGCTGCGGGCGGGACCGTCGTGGCCACGGGCGGGTGCTTCGACCTCCTGCACTCCGGCCACGTCCGCACGCTCGAGGCGGCGCGGGCGCTCGGCGACTGCCTCGTCGTGCTGCTGAACTCCGACGCCTCCGTGCGCACGATCAAGGGCCCGGGCCGCCCCGTCGTCGGCCAGGACGACCGCGCGCGCGTACTCGCCGCGCTGCGCTGCGTCGACGCCGTGGTCGTCTTCGACGAGCCCACGCCCGATGCCGCGCTCGCGCGCGTGCGCCCGCACGTCTGGGCCAAGGGCGCCGACTACGCCGGACGCGAGCTGCCCGAGGCGAAGGTCCTGGCCGAGTGGGGCGGCGAGGTCGTGCTCCTGCCCCTCGTCGACGGCCGGTCAACCACGCGACTGATCGAGGAGGCGACGCTGCGTGCGGTCCGCTGAGCAGGGAACAGTCATCGTCACCGGCGGGGCCTCGGGCCTCGGCGCCGCCGTCGCCGGAGCCGTCGAGGCCGCCGGCGGGACGCCCGTCGTCCTCGACCTCGAGCGCCCGGCCAACGGCTTCGCGTTCCGCGCGGTCGACCTCGCCGACGCGCGCGCGGCCGAGGCCGCGGTCGCCGCCGTGGCCGCCGAGCACGGCGCCGTCACCGGCGTCGTGACCGCGGCGGGCATCGACGCGTGTGGGCGCCTCGACGATGTCGAGCCGGCGACGTGGGACCGCGTCGTGGCCGTCAACCTCCTCGGGACCGCGGCCGTCGTCCGCGCCGCGCTGCCCCACCTCGAGCGCGCGCGCGGGCGCGTCGTGACCGTGGCCTCGACGCTCGGGCTGAAGGCAGTGAGCGACGCGACCGCCTACTGCGCCTCGAAGTTCGGCGTAGTCGGCTTCACGCGCGCGCTCGCGGCCGAGACGGCGGGCCGCGTCGGGGTCACGCTGCTCGTCCCGGGCGGCATGCGCACGCGCTTCTTCGACGGGCGCCCCGACCAGTACAAGCCCGGGCCCGACGCGAAGCTGGCGCCGCCCGAGGAGGTCGCCGCGGCCGTCGTCTTCGCGCTCAGCCGCCCGTCGGAGGTCGAGCTCCGCGAGCTCGTCGTGGCCACGAGCACGGAGCCGTCGTGGCCGTAGATCGCCGGCCTACGCTCGTCGCGCTGCGCGCGCTCGGTCTCGGCGACCTGCTCACCGCGGTGCCGGCGCTCCGCGCGCTCGCCGACGCCTTCCCGGACCACCGCCGCGTCCTGCTCGCCCCCACCTGGTTGCGCCCGCTCGTGGCGCTGCTCGACGGCGCGGTCGACGCCGTCGCCGACACCGAGGGCCGGGGGGCGCCGCCGCGCGCGCTCCCCGCCGTGGCCCGTGGCGCCGACGTCGCGGTCAACCTCCACGGCCGCGGGCCGCAG
>DATNGY010000412.1:0-3082 GCA_035605735.1 Solirubrobacteraceae bacterium | reverse complement strand
GGCAACGCGGCCGACCTCGCGATGGCGATGACGCTCCGCCGTCCGCTGCGCGCCGCGCGGCTCACGCGTGGCCTGCGCGATCCGCTGCGCGAGGAGCTGCGGCGGTTGCGCCCGGACGTCGTGCACGTCGGGCCGGGCAAGCTGTCCGGGCTGCTCGGCGACCTCGAAGGGCGCCCGGCGGTTCTCGGTGTGATGGACGCCTGGCACCTCAACGTCGAGGCGCGCGCCGAGGCGGCGCGAGGGGTCCGGCGGCCGCTGCTGCGCGCCGATGCGCGGCGCATCCGGCGCTTCGAGGCCGCTCGCTATCGCGGCTGGGACCGCGTCGTGCCGAGCAATGAGGACGACATGCGCGAGCTGCTCGCGCTCGACGACACGCTGCCGATGGCACTCGTGCCGATCGGCTTCGACGCCTCCGCTTACGCGCCGGAACCGGCCGCGAGGCGTCGCCGCGGCCGCATCATCTTCCACGGCGCGATGAGCTACGCCCCCAACGTGGTGTGCGCGGAGCGCCTCGCGCGCCACGTCCTGCCGCGCGTCCGCGTACGGCGCCCGGAGGCGCACCTGGTGATCGTGGGCCGCGACCCCGCGCCCGAGGTCCGCGCGCTCGAGGCACTCGCCGGCGTCCGTGTCGTCGGCGGCGTCGACGACATGCGTCGCTGGATCACGACCAGCGCCGTCTGGGCCGGTCCGTTCACGATCGGCACCGGGATCAAGACGAAGCTGCTCGAGGCGATGGCGACGAACACGCCGGCCGTCGTGACACCGGTCGGCGGACGGGGCCTCGATCTCGCGTCGGGGACGTTCCTCGTCGGCTCAAGCGACGAGGCGCTCGCGGCCCATCTGTGCTCCGTGCTCGAAGACGACGGCCTGGCCCGGGCCCTCGGCGAGCGCGGCGGCGACTATGTCCGTGGGAACTACGACTGGCCGGCGGTCGGCCGCGCGCTCGAGCGGGTGTACGAGGAGGTCATCGCCCAGAAGCGCATGCCGGCGCGGTAGGGAGGACGCCGCCACGTCCTTCGCCGCGCTCGCCCACGCGTTCCTGCCCGTGGATCCCGGTCTGACCGGCGTGGTGGTGGACGCCGCGGCCGAGCCCCGCTTCGCGCTCGGTACGCTGCCCGCCGACGTCGCGGTCGTGTGGGGACGGCTGCCAGAAGGCTCGCAGCACCCACTGCGCCAAGCGGCCGCGCGCGAGCTCGATCTTCGTGCGCTGAGGGCGGCGCTGCCACGGCGCCTCCATGTCGCCGCCGTGCATCGGCTGCCCGCGCCCGGTGCGAGAACCGGGCTACGCGGTCGGGCGCGCGGCATCCTGCGGGCCGGCGTCGTCGTCGAGGTCGGCCCGCCCGACGCGGGCCCGCGGATCCTCGACGCGGTGACTCAGGTGGCGGGCGCCGAGCGTCTCGAGCCGCCGCTCCTCGCGGGCGCGGGCGGCACCGTGCTCGTCCGCGCCAGGATGGCGAGCGGCGCGCGCGGCCTCCTGCGGGTGACACGTGCCGGCGCGTCCGGTGACCCCGCCGCGATGGCGGACACGCTCGAGCGCGTCGCAGCCGCGGGTGTCCCGCTGGCGCCGCGGGTGCTCGGCCGAGGCGTCGTGGCCGGCGCGTCGTGGAGTGCGGAGAGGCTGCTGCCGGGCCACCGGCCCGGCCGCGTCACGCCGGATCTCGTCCACCAGGCCGCCCGAGCGTTCGGTCGGCTACCGATCTCGGATTCCGTTCCCACTGCGCCGGTCGAGGACCTGCTCGGCGAGGCCGCCGTCCTGCCCGCGCACGCCGCGGACCTGCGGCGGCTGGCCGACCGCCTGTGCTCGCGCCTTGACGGCATCCCGTCCGTGCAGCGCCACGGCGACCTCTGGCCCGGCAACCTCCTCGTCGACCGCGGGAGGCTCACCGGCATCGTCGACTGGGACGCCGCGCACAGCCACGGCGTGCCTGGCGCCGACCTCGTGCAGCTCGTCGGCACCAACGCGCGCCGGCGCCAACGCCTGCCGCTCGGACGGGCGGTGCTCGAGCTTCCATGGCGCGCGAGCACGTTCACCGCGGCCACCGCGGCGTACTGGTGGGCGCTCGACGTCACACCCCGGAGGGCTCTCCTCGACATCGCCGGCATCGCGTGGTGGGCCAGCGAGATCCACCATACGCTCGCGCGCTTCCCGCAGCGCCGTACCGACGAGCGGTGGGTGGCCGAGAACGTCGCGGCGGTTCTCGGAGGCCTCGAGCGCCGACGGCCGGATCAGGCGCTCCGCCGCGGCTCCCAACGATCGATCTCCCGCCGCCGCAGGACGTTCCAGAGCGCGGCCAGCGACGCGCCGTTGACGAGGCAGAAGTAGGCGGGCAGGGCAACGACGCGGGAACGCCACCCGCCGCTCCGCCGAAGGAACAGGCCGGTGGTGCCGAGCCCGTACAAGATGCCCTGGGCGGCGGCGAGCGCGCGAAACGCCCGCGACCGCCGAGCTTCGACCGCCGCGCTCAGCGCGAGTGCGGCGAGCGGGAGCGCCATCAACCGCCGCAGCACCTTGTGCGACAGCAGCTGGAGCGCGTAGAAGCCGTACCGGCGGGGATCGAGAAGCTCGTGCCGCGCCACCACCGCGTTGAGCCCGCGCGTCATCACCCGCACCTTGCGCGCGAACTCGTCTCGGCCGGTTCGAGCCACCGGCTCGAACGCGATCGCCTCGGGCGCGAACACCAGCCGCTTGCCGCGTGCGATGACCGCCGTCGAGGTCGCGAAATCGTCGGTGACGCCCGGCGGCACCTGCGAGAACAGCTCGCGGCGCACGGCATAGATCGCCCCGGTCGCGGAGACCGCGTTGCCCCCGCGGCTCTCCGCGCGCTTGATCGCCCGATCGAGATCCCAGTACAGGCGCTCGCCGGTCGCCACCGCCGCCTCCGCGTCATCGGCGAGGTAGCGCTGGTCGCCCGCGACCGCTCCGACGTCCGAATCCGCGAACGGCGCGACGAGCGCTCGCAGCGCGTCCCGAGCGTAGAGGCTGTTGGCGTCCGAGAACACAAGGATCTCGCCGGTTGCGACGCCGACGGCGGCGTTCAGGGCGCCCGCCTTGCCGACGCGCGGCAGGCTCACGACGCGGATG
>DATNGY010000411.1:0-8446 GCA_035605735.1 Solirubrobacteraceae bacterium | reverse complement strand
CCCGCCTGCAACGACCGGACGCCAGCGATGCCGGACTGCCCAGGCTCACGGTCCGCACCCGATCGGGCCGGTGGGCGGTGCTCCATGCCTCGCACCTGGCGGCCGGGGCCACCACGGCTGTCGCCGTGATCATCGTGCACGCTCCGGCGGGTCGTAGGGTGTCGCCGGTGATGGACCGCAACGTCATGCCGCTGATGACGGTGCTCAACGGGGTGTTCGAGGCCGGCGCCGCACCGACGCTGCAAGAGGTCGTGCTGCAGGCGTGCGTGCACGGCTGGATGGAGGGACATCTCGCCGCGCCCGGGCACGTCGTCGCCGCCGGCGCGAGCAGCTGCCCCAGTCCGAGCTCGAGGTCATGCGGCTGCTCGTGCGCCGGCCCGGCATCAGCGTCGGAGACGTCGCGCAGGAGCTGGGGCTGCAACCCAGCAACGTGAGCGGCGCGGTCCGGGCGCTGGTCGCCCGCGGGCTCCTCGAGCGCCGGCGCCACGACGCGGACGGCCGCGTCGCCCGCCTGGTCCCCACCCGCCGCGCGATCGCGGCCCGCGACCGACGCGAGGCGGCCTGGGGCGCCGCGCTCGCGGTCCGCCTGGCCGAGCTTCCGGACGCGGAGGCCGCGCGGCTGCTCCGCGCCGCCAAGCCGCTGCGCACCCTGGCCGACCATCTGGCGACGCGCGCCTAGGCTCCCAGCATGCTGTAGCCGCCGTCGCAGATCATGTAGCTGCCGGTGATGTGATTGGCGTCGTCGGTGGCGAGGAACAGCGCGGCGCCGGTGAGGTCCTCCGGCGGCGGGATGCGGCCCATCGGCGTGTCGCGCGTGATCTGCTCGCCCCGGCCGGCCTGGAAGTCCGGGCGGCTCAGCACCGCCTCGGTCGCCATGAAGCCCGGCGCGAACGTGTTGACGCGCACCTCGGGCGCCAGCGCCTTGGCGTAGGACTTGGTGATCCCCAGCAGCCCGTACTTGCCGGCGGCGTAGATCGGCGCGCGCGGGCTGCCGCGCACGATCACCGTCGAGCCGATGTTGACGATCGCCCCGCGGCCACGCGCCTTCATCGCCATGCCGAACTCGTGGACCATCAACATGGTGCCCTTGATGTCGACGCCGAGGACGTGGTCGATCGTCTCCTCGGTCAGCTCGTCCCAGGACTTCTGCTCGGAGGCCATGTCCCCGACGTTGTTGACCAGGACGTCGACGTCGCCCGCCTCGGCGACCATCCGCTTGATGTCGTCCCAGCGCGAGATGTCGCCCTGGACCAGCTGCGCCTGCGCGCCCGCGGCCTCGACGCGCCGCGCCGTCTCCTCCGCGCCCGCCTTCGAGCTGCGGTAGTGCACGACGACGCGGGCGGCGCCCTCCTCGGCGGCCTTGACCGACAGCTCGGCGCCGAAGCCGGTCCCGGCGCCGGTGACCATCACGGTCTTGCCCTCGAAACGACCCATCTGCGGTGCTCCTTCAGACGACCGTGCGGCCGCCGTCGATGTACAAGACCTGGCCGGTGACGAAGCTGGCCTGCCGTGAGGCGAGGAAGAGCACCGGCCCGACGACCTCCTCGAGCGCGCCGAAGCGGCGAGCGGGGATCAGGTTCACGAGCGCGTCGCGCTTCTCCGGATGCTCGGCCAGGTAGGCTTGCGTCAACGCGGTGTCCATGTACCCCGGCGCGACGGCGTTGACCGTGACGCCATGCTCGGCGTACTCGTGGGCCATCACCCGCATGAGCTGGTTGATCGCGCCCTTGGTCGCGGCATACGGGCCGTGGTGCTGATGGCCGCTGCGTCCCGCCACCGAGGAGAAGAACACGATCCGCCCGTGGCCCTGCTCGCGCATGGCCGGCGCAACCGCCGCCGCGGTGTGGAACGCGCTCGAGAGGTTGACCGACAGGATCGCGTCCCACTCGTCGTCGGCGTAGTCCTCGATCGCCTTGCGGATGTTGATGCCCACGCAGTGGACGAAGACGTCCAGACCGCCGAGTGCCTCCCGTGCGGCGGCGACCGAGGCGCGGCACGCGGCGGCGTCGCGCAGGTCGGCGGCGCCGCGGTGCTCGACGCCGTCCGGCGCGCCCGCCGGATCCAGGTCGACGACGGCGACGCGCGCGCCGGCCTCCAGGAACCCCGCGATGAGCGCGGCGCCGATGGTGCCCGCGCCGCCGGCCACCAGGACCCGCCGGCCTTCGAGGCCCAGCCACTCAGCCGGCACGCGGCGCCTCCCGGCGGCTGGTCAGCACGTTGATGGTGATGCACGGACCGTCATCGGGCACGGTCGCGGAGTGCGGCGTGCCGCCGGGCAGCGCGGCGGTCTGGCCCGCCGTCAGCCGCACCGGCTCGCCGCCGACGATGAAGTCGATCGTCCCCTCCAGCACCGTCGTCACCTGGTCCTGCGGATGCTGGTGCTCCTCCCAGGCCGTCCCGGGGCCGTAGCGGTAGAGCGTCGCGGTGAGCTGCGGCGTGTGGACCGTGGCGCCGAAGATCCCCGGGCGCACCTCGGCGAACTCGCGCTCGTCCCAGACGACCTTCTGCGCAACCGCGTCGTTCATGCCGGCACCTCGATCCGCTCCTCGGCGGGCACCCAGCGCCGCGCCCCGTCGTCCCGGCGCGTCACCCAGTCGACGTGCAGCAGCCCGTCGGCGTCCAGCAGCTCGCGGTGCGACGCCCACGCCTCGGCGGGCTTGTTCAACAACTCGGTCGGCGGCACGCGCAGGCTGCCGTCGCTCAGCGGGGTGATCTCGAGGTCGTCGACTGTCATCTCTCCAGGCTCCAGCGGTGTTCGAGGGCGCAGACCAGCGCGGCGATCGCCTCGTGCAGCGGCGCGGCGAGACCGCCGGCGCCGGCCGCGCGCGCGATGCCGCCGTTGAGCGTGGCGATCTCCGTCGGGCGCTGGGCGAGCACGTCCTGCAGCATGCTGGGCTTGTGCTGGTGGTTGGTTCGCGCGGCCTCGTCGATCAGCGCCTCGGGGTCGCCGTCGAGCGTGATCCCCAGTGCGTCGCACACCGCGCGCCCCTCCTCGATCAGCGCCCCGGCGAGCGCCCGCGCGGCGGGCAGGTCGCACAGCTCGCCGTGCGTCAGCCCGGTGAGCGCGCAGAGCGGGTTGGTGGCCGCGTTGAACAGCACCTTGGTCCACTGCGCGCCGCGCGCGTCGTCCAGCGCGACGGTCTCCATCCCGCTGCGGTTCAGCAGCGCGGCCAGCGCATGGACCTCGTCCATCGCCGCGGCGCGCGGCTCGAACGGGCCGATCCACGTCGGCCCCGGCGCGTCGACGTGGATCACGGCCGGCGCGCTGACGTGCCCGGCCTGCATCGTGACCCCGCGCATCACGCGCGGCGCGTGCTGGGCGATCGCCTCCTCGTTGCCGATGCCGTTCTGCACGCTGCACACCGCGGCGTCGCGGAACGCGTGCGCCGTCGCGGCGACCGCCGACTCGGTGAAGATGCCCTTCGTCGCGACGATGCCCAGCCCGCAGGGCGGCAGCTCCGCGGCGTCGGCCGTCGCGCGCACGCGCGCGTGGAGCTGCGTGTGGCCGGTGAGGCGCAGGCCCTCCTCGTTGATGGCCTCGACATGGTCGCGCGACACGTCGTACGCCCAGACCTCGACGTCCTCGAGGGCTGCGAGGTGCGCGGCGTACAGGCCGCCGATCGCGCCGCAGCCGACGATGCCGACCCGCGTCGCCATCAGCGCGCCGCCGCCGCTCCGGCCAGCGTCGCCGCGGTGAGCTCGGCGCACAGCGCGGGGGCGGGACCGCCGATGCCCAGCGCGCCCACGACCACGCCGTCCTCCTCGATCGGCAGCGCGCCGGGCGCCGGGAGGACCTTGCAGGGCACCGCGTCCGCGAGCCGTGCCAGGACGCCCTCGCCGGCGAAGCGCTCGGCGAGCTCGCCGCTCGGGCACGCGAACGTCGCGGCCGCGGCAGCCGTCGCCTCCGACACCGGCACGCCGGCGGTCGGCGCGCCGTCCATGCGATCCTGCTGCACCGGCTCGCCGCGCTGGTCGACGATCGACACCGCGATCCGGACGCCCGCCTCCTCGGCGGCGGCGATCGCGCCGTCGGCCAGTCGCCGAGCCCAGTCGTGCTCGGCCTGCTGCGCGGCAGGCGGCGGATCGGCCATCCCGAGCCCGGGACCGGCGTCGTCGGGGAACGCGCCGTACGCGTCGACCCAGCGCTGGTGATCGTCACCGTGCTGGCCCTCGTAGGGGATCGCGAGCGCGTAGTGCACCAACAGGTCCTCGCCGTTGGCGGGGCGTCCCTCGGCGATCAGCTTCTGCCGATCGGCGCCCGGGTAGTCGACGAACGGCCCGATCTTCGCGCCCGACGCCGCGATCCCGCCGATCACCACGCCGTCGCGCTCGATCGGCATCCCGCCGGCGCCCGGGAACACGGCCTCGGGCGAGCAGACCGCGAAGCCGGCGACCATCGGCGGCGCGATGAACCCGAGCCGCGCGAGGTGCTCGGTGCTGGGGATCTGCTGCGTGGCGGCGATCCAGGCCTTCGAGCGGGCGCGTGCCATCCCGCCGGCGCCGCCGTGGTCCATCCGCGAGGCCGATACGCGCGCGCCGCTGGCGCCCACGACGACGATCGCTCCGCGCATGGCGATGTCCTGGGCCTTGTCGATGGCGCGGTCGACCAGGGCGCGGGCGTCGGCGAGCGGCAGATCGGTAGTGCGCATCACCGATGAGTGTATACAGATCGTCAAGCTGTCGCCATACTACGGTTCATGACCAGCTTCGACCGCACCGCCGATGTCGTGGTCGTCGGCTACGGCACGGCGGGAGCCGCCGCGGCCATCGCCGCCCACGACGCCGGGCGCGACGTCGTCGTCGTGGAGAAGACCACGGCCGGCGGCGGGAACGCCGTCCACAGCGGCGGCTTCCTCTTCGACGTCCCCGGCGCGCAGGCCGCCGAGCACATCGACGCGCTGTGCTTCGGGCGCACCGACCGCGCGGTCGTCGACGCCTACGCCGCCGGCCTGCACGAGCTCGACGGCTGGCTGCGCTCCCTGGGCGCGCAGACCGTCGACCTCGACCCGCCGCCTGGGCCACTGCCGGCGTCGTTCCCGGCCTGGCCGGCGCTGCCCGGTGGCCCGAGCATCCGCTACTGGCACGTCGCCGGCGCGCGCCGGCCGGGCATCGAGCTGTGGGAGGTGCTCGACGCCGCGGTGCGCGAGCGCGCCATTGCGGTAAGGCACGAGACGAGCGCCGTCGAGCTGGTCCTCGACGGCGGCGGGACGGTGACCGGCGTCGGGGTCGAGCACGCCGGCGAGCGCCAGACCGTGCGTGCCGCGGGCGGCGTCGTGCTCGCGTGCGGCGGCTTCGAGGCCGACCCCGAGCTGACCGACGCCTACCTCCCGCTCGGACCGACATACGCGCTGTGCCACCAGGCCAACGACGGCGCCGGCATCCGCCTGGCCCAGTCCGCGGGCGCGGCGCTGTGGCACATGTACGGGCTGTTCGGGTGGTTCGCGTTCCGCACGCCCGAGTTCCCGGCGCCGTTCGCGCTGGACTTCTTCGCGCCCGGCTTCGTGATGGTCGACGCCGACGGCCGGCGCTTCTGCGACGAGACCGGGTTCGAGGTCCACGACCGGCTGCGGGCGCTGCAGGTCTACCGGCCCGATCGCGGCAACCGGCCGCGGCTGCCGAGCTGGGCGATCTTCGACGATGCGACGCGCCGCGCAGGACCGCTCAACGGCATGCTCGGCACGCCCAACGACCACAGCTGGAGCGCGGACAACGGCGCGGAGGTACAGCGCGGCTGGATCCGGACGGCCGCGAGCGTCGAGGAGCTCGCCGACGCGATGGGCGTCGAGCGCGCGATCCTGGCCGAGACGATCGAGACCTACAACGCGGCGGCGCGCACCGGCCGCGATGACCGCTTCCTGCGCTCGCCACAGACGCTCGTCCCGCTCGACACGACCAGGTTGTACGCCATCGAGACCTGGCCCGCGGTGGCGGGCACGACGGGCGGCCCGCGCCATGACGCGCGCGGGCGCGTGCTGCGGCCGGGCGGCGAGCCGGTCATCGGTCTGTACGCCGCCGGCGCGGTCAGCCTCGTCTGGGGCCACCTCATCGACTTCGGCGGCGGGCTGACCGACGCCATGGTGTTCGGCCGCCTCGCGGGCGCCGACGCGGCGGCCCGCGCCGTGGCCGCGCAGCGCACGGCGGCTCCCGCATGACCCGCGTCGCGGTCGTCACCGGCGGCGCCGGCACGATCGGCGGCGCGATCGCGTCGGCGCTCGCCGACGCCGGCCACCGCGTCGTCAAGCTGGACCGCGCCGGCGACATCGCCTGCGACCTGGCGGACGAGCGCGAGGTCCGCCGCGCCGCCGCGACCGTGCTCGCGCAGCACGGCGGCCGTTGCGACGTGCTCGTCCACGCCGCGGCCGCGTTCGACCGCGCCGGGCTGGCCGCGCTCGACCTGACCGCGTGGCGCCGCGTGCAGGCCACCAACGTCGAGTCCGCGCTGCTGCTCGCCCAGGCCTTTGCGCCCGGCATGGCGGCGCGCGCGTTCGGCCGGATCATCTTCGTCGTCTCCGACACCGTGTGGGCGCCGCCCGCGCCCGACCTGCTCGCCTACGTCACGAGCAAGGCGGCGCTCGTCGGCCTCGCCCGGGCGCTCGCGCACGCGCTCGGCCCGGACGGCATCGCCGTGACCGCGGTGGCGCCCGGGCTCACCCCCACGCCGGCGGCGAGCCGGGCCATGCCGGCCGAGGCGTTCGACGCCGTCCGCGAACGTCAGGCGCTGCCGCGGACGCTCCAGCCCGGCGACGTCGCCGCCACCGTCGCCTTCCTGGCGAGCGACGCGGCCGCCGCGCTCACGGGGCAGACGCTGTGCGTCGACGGCGGGCTGGTGCTGCGTTGAGCGTCGCGTCGGGCGCGATCAGGTAGGAGCAGATCAGCCCGTCCGGATCGCGGCGCGCGCGGATCTCCTGAAGGCGCGCGAACGCCGAGTCGGCCATGAAGCGGTCCGGGCGCTGCGTGAAGTCGGTGTCGCCGAGGTAGACGCCGGCGCCGACCTCGCTCGCGATCCGGCGCATGTGGTCGTGCACCCAAGGGCGACACCGCGCGTCGTCGGCAGGGTCGCTCCAGATCGCGTAGACCGCGAGGTAGACGTTGGCCTCGAGCGAGAACGCCATGTCGGGCAGCGCGCGCTGCGGCGCCCACCCGTACCAGATCGAGAACGAGTGCTCCGTGGGCAGCTCGCTCCACACGTCGCGCAGGAGCGGCGCGAGCTCGGCGGCCGCCGCGTTGGTCCACGAGCAGTCCACCGCGTAGCGATGGTCCTCGGGGTTCTGCTCGGCCTGCACCGCGTTCTCCTCGGCGATCGTCGTGGGCCCGCGCTGGTGCTCGAGCGCGCGGTCGGCGAGCGGGCACGTGTCGAACGGGGCCAGCAGCTCCGCGGCCTCCTCGTGCGACGTGCACATCGCCGTCGTGTGCAACACGAGCGTCACCTGCCCGGGGCGCGGCAGGCGGGTCGCGACGAGCACCGGCTCGACGATCGGGTCCAGGCGCGGCAGCACGTCGTGCACCCACTCCAGCACCGGCTCCAGGTCATCGAGGGAGAACATCCACGTGTCGTGGGTCATCGCCGCGGGCCGCTCGTACGTCCGCAGGTGAAAGCGCGTGACGATCGCGGGATAGCCGGGCCCGGCGCCACGCGCCGCCCACAGCAGGTCGCTGTTCTGGGTCTCGTCGGCGCGCAGGAGCTCGCCGCCGGCGGTGACCACGTCGACGGCCACGACGTTCTGGCAGCCCCAGCCATGCCGGCGGCTGTTCCACCCCTGGCCGCCCTGCAGCAGGAATCCGCCGAGGCCCACGCTCGGGCAGTGGCCGCCGGTGAAGACGCGGCCGTGCCGGTCGAGGAACGGCGTCAGCTCCTCGCCGCCCTTGACCGCCGGGTTCGCGGTGGCGATGCCGGTCGCCGGGTCGTAGGTCATGTCGCGCATGCGTCCGAGGTCGATGAGCAGCGCGTCGTCGCGCACGCTCCACGACGCCCAGCTGGGCCCGCCGGCGCGCACCGAGACCTTCAGGCCCTCCTCGCCCGCCAGCCGCACGCCGGCCGCCACGTCGCGCTCGTCGGCGGCCAGCAGCACGGCCGCCGGGCGGCGCTCGGGCCGCCGCGCGTTGAACACGCGCCCGACGGCCGCCTCTTCGAAGCCCGCGTCGCCCGGCCGGTAGAGCTCCATCAGACGATCACCGACTGGCCGCCGTCGACCACGATGTCGATCGCATTGAGATAGGCCGCGTCGTCGGAGGCCAGGAAGAGCGCGACCCGTGCGACGTCGTCCGGGTCGCCGAGGCGGCCGAGCGGATGGGACCGGGCCATGCCGTGCATCGGGTGGTCGGGGTCCTCCAGGAACGGGGCGATCTGGGGCGTGACGATGAGGCCGGGGCTGATCGAGACCGCGCGCACGCCGTGGCGCGCGCCCGACGCGGCGAGGTGCCGCGTCATGGCCAGCACGCCGCCCTT
>DATNGY010000410.1:0-10058 GCA_035605735.1 Solirubrobacteraceae bacterium | reverse complement strand
CGAGGACCGCGGACGGGGCGCCCGCCCAGTTGCCCGGGCCCGGCGCCGGGGCTGGGACTGCCACCACGGCGGGCACCGCTACCGTCCCTTCACCAGCACGGCCACGAGCGCGACCGCGAACGCGAGCTGCCCGAACGTCATCGCCGTCCCGAAGTTCGCGGCGCCCAGGAGCGCCGCGACGAGCGTGGCCACGACGAACGCGCCGAGCATGAGCGCGAGCGGGCGGATCACCGGACGCCGGCCTCCGCCTCGAGCGCCGCGACCAGCGCCGGCACGTCGGCGGCGGGATCGGCCTCCTCGAGGCGCCGCCGCGTCGCCCGCGCGCCGCCGAGGGCGCGCAGTCCGCGCTCGCCGTGCTCTGCCGCGAAGTCGGCGACCGCGTTCGCGCGGCGCGCCGCGAGGCGCCGGGCGGGGACGTCGAGCGCGGCGCGGTGGGCGTCGAGCGCGTCCACGAGCGCGTCGATCCCGCTCGCGGGCGGCAGCGCCGAGACGGCGACCACGGGCGTCGCGCGCGCGCCGACGGAGCGCAGCGCGGCCGTCAGGTCGCGGCGGGCGCGCAGCGCCGCCTCCCCGAGGTCGGCCTTGGTGACGACGAGGACGTCGGGGATCTCCATGATGCCGGCCTTGAGGAACTGCAGCACGTCGCCGGCGCCGGGCTGGACGGCGACGGCCACGGTGTCGGCCGTCTCGGCCACCTCGGTCTCGCTCTGGCCGACGCCGACCGTCTCGACGACGACCACGTCGAAGGCCGCCGCGAGCGCCTGCGCGGCCGCGCGCGTCGCGGGCGCGAGGCCGCCGAGGCGCCCGGCGGCCGCCGTCGAGCGGATGAACGTGCCGCGGTCGGCGGGGTCGAACGGGATCCGCGCGCGGTCGCCGAGCAGCGCGCCCCCCGACCGCCGCGAGGAGGGGTCGATCGCGAGCACGGCCACGGTGCGGCCGTCCGCGCGCCAGGCGCGGACGAGCTCGCCGAGCAGCGTCGACTTGCCCGACCCCGGCGGCCCCGTGACGCCGACGACGTGGCCGGGCGCCTCGCCGCCCAGCGCGGCGACCGACACGGCGCGCAGGAGCGCCTCGGTCTCCGCGCGCCCCGCGGGCGTCCGGCTCTCGACGAGGTTCAGCACCGCGGGCGCCGCGCCGACGTCGCGCTCGCGCAGCCGCCGGCCGAGCTCGGCGCCCGTCGCGGCGCTCCCTGCGCGCTGCCCCGCCGGCTTCGCAGCGCCGCGGTGGGAGGGCCCGCGGTCGGGTCTCACGCCTCGGCGGCCGCGGCGTGGCGCGCCGCCACGAGCGCCACGATGTCGCCCATGATGCGGTTGAGGTCGAAGTCCTTGGGCGTGTAGACCGCCGCCACGCCGGCCGCGCGCAGCGGCTCGACGTCGGCCTCGGGAATGATCCCGCCCAAGACGACGGGAACGTCGACGCCGCTCGCGCGCAGCGCGTCGACCACCGCCGGCACGAGCTCGCGGTGCGAGCCCGAGAGGATCGAGAGGCCGACGACGTGGACGCCCTCCTGCAGCGCGCTCGCCGCGATCTGCGACGGCGTCAGGCGGATGCCCTCGTAGACGACGTCCATTCCGAGGTCCCGCGCGCGGACAGCGATCTGCTCGGCGCCGTTGGAGTGCCCGTCGAGGCCGGGCTTGCCGACGAGGAGCTTGAGCCGCCGGCCGAGCGCGTCGCTGAGCCGGTCGACGTCCTCGCGCAGCCGCACGACCTCGTCGTCGTCAACGGCGCCCGCCGCCGCCTCGCCGACGCCCGTCGGGGCGCGGAACTCGCCGAACGCCGCCCGCAGCGTCGCCGCCCACTCGCCGGTGGTCGCGCCGACCCGCGCGGCGGCGATCGTCGCCGGCATGATGTTCTCGTCGGAGCGCGCGACGCGCGCGAGCTCGTCGAGGGCCGCCCGCACCGCGCTGTCCTCGCGCGCGGCGCGCCACGCGGCGACCGCCGCCCGCTGCCCGGCCTCGACCGCCGGATCGACGGTGAGGATGCCGCCGTCGGCGCCGGCGAGCAGGGGGGAGGGCTCGCCCTCGACGAAGCGGTTGAGCCCGACGACGACCAGCTCACCGGCCTCGATGCGCCGCAGCCGCTCGCGGTGGGACTCCACGAGCGCGGCCTTCATGTAGTCGACGCCCGCGACGGCGCCGCCGTGCTCGGCCACGACCGCCATCTCGGCCCGCGCGCCGTCGACGAGCTCGGCCACGAGCCCGTCCATGACCTTCGAGCCCTCGAAGAGGTCCGGATACTCGAGCAGGTCGGTCTCGTAGGCGAGGACCTGCTGGATGCGCAGCGACCACTGCTGGTCCCACGGGCGCGGCAGCCCGAGCGCCTCGTTCCAGGCCGGCAGCTGGATCGCCCGCGCCCTGGCGTCGCGCCCGAGCGTCACCGAGAGCGCCTCGAGCACGATCCGCTGGACGTTGTTCTCCGGCTGGGACTCCGTCAGCCCGAGCGAGTTGACCTGCACGCCGTAGCGGAAGCGCAGCAGCCCCTCGTCCTCGATGCCGTAGCGGTCGCGGCCGAGCGCGGACCACAGTTGCGCCATCGCGCGCAGCTTCGCGTGCTCCTCGACGAAGCGCACGCCGGCGTTGACGAAGAACGAGATGCGCCCGAAGACGCGCGGCATGAGCGCCGCGTCGACCCGCTGGCGCACGGCGTCGAGCACGGCGATCGCGTTGCTCATCGCGTAGGCGATCTCCTGGACGGGCGTGGCGCCCGCCTCCTGGAGGTGGTAGGAGCAGATGTTGACCGGGTTCCAGCGCGGCGCGTGCTCGACCGTCCAGGCGACCATGTCGGCGATCAGCCGCATCGACGGCCCGGGCGGGAACGCGTAGGTCCCCCGGGCCAGGAACTCCTTGATGATGTCGTTCTGGGTCGTGCCCTGAAGCGCCGCCGGCGCGATGCCGTTCTCCTCCGCGACGACGACGTAGAGGCCGAGCAGCCACGCGGCGGTCGCGTTGATCGTCATCGACGTGTTCATCGCGCCGAGCGGGATGCCGTCCATGAGCGCGTGCATGTCGCCCTTGTGGGCGACGGGGACGCCGACCTTGCCCACCTCGCCGCGGGCGAGCTCGTCGTCGGGGTCGTAGCCGGTCTGCGTCGGCAGGTCGAAGGCGATCGAGAGCCCGGTCTGCCCCTTGGCGAGGTTCGCGCGGTAGAGCGCGTTCGAGGCGGCCGCGGTCGAATGGCCCGCGTACGTGCGCATCATCCACGGGCGATCGGGCGGATCGAGGCGGTGCCCCATGGCGCGATTGTATGGTCCGCGCCCCATGGCGCAGCCCCGCCAGATCGACGTGCGCCACCTCGGCCGGCCGCTGGCGATCTGCTGCTTCGAGCACGACGGCGTGCTCGTGGACCCCGGCCCCGAGTCCTCGCATCGCACGCTGCTCGAGGCCCTCGGCGACACGGTTCCCGAGCGGATCCTGCTCACGCACATCCACCTCGACCACGCCGGGGCGACGGGCGCGCTCGTGCGCCGCTGGCCCGACGTCGAGGTGTGGGTGCACGAGCGCGGCGCTCCGCACCTCGTCGATCCGTCCAGGCTCGTGGCGAGCGCCAGGCGGATCTACGGCGACGACATGGAGCGCCTGTGGGGGGAGATCGTCCCCGTGCCGCAGGAGCGCCTGCGCGTGCTCGCCGGCGGCGAGCGCCTCGGCCCGTGGCGCGTCGAGTACACGCCGGGTCACGCGTCCCACCACGTCGCCTACCTGCACGAGTCGACCGGCGTGGCCTTCGTCGGCGACGTCGGCGGCGTGCGCATCGACGGCGGACCGGTGCTGCCGCCGACGCCCCCGCCCGACATCGACCTCGAGGCGTGGCGGGCGTCGATCGACCTCGTCGCCGGCTGGGGCGCCGAGCGCCTCGCGATCACGCACTTCGGGCTCTTCGAGGACGTTCGCGCGCAGCTCCACGCGATCCGCGTCGCGCTCGAGCGCTGGTCGACGCTGGCGCGCGACGTCGACGGCGAGACCTACGCGGCCGCCATCGAGGCCGAGGTCCGCGAGCAGGCCTCCCCGGAGCTCGCGGCGGCCTACCTGGACGCGATGCCGCCGTTCACGCTGTGGCCCGGTCTGCATCGCTACTGGACGCGGCGAAACGGGTAGATTCCGGGCTCGTGGGCCAGACGATCGAGCTTCCGCGGACGCAGGAGCCCGGCACCGGCCTCGGGGGCCGCTGGCGCGTCATCGTCCGCAACGACGACCACAACACGTTCGACCACGTCGCGCATACGCTCGCGCGCTTCATCCCGGGCCTGACGGTCGATCACGGCTACGTCGTGGCCGAGCGGATCCACAACACCGGGAGCGCGATCGTCTGGGCGGGCCTCCGCGAGCCCGCCGAGCTCTACTGGCAGCAGCTGGCCGACGCGGGCCTCACGATGGCCCCGCTCGAGCAGGGGTAGCCGATCCCGCGGCTGCTCCTCGGACCGCTCCTGCGGCACGTCGGCGCCGACCACGCGACGGTCTGGGTCAAGGCCGACCGGCCGTGCGTGGTCGAGGTCCTCGGTGCGCGCGCCCGGACGTTCGAGCTCGAAGGGCACCACTTCGGCCTCGTCCACGTCACGGGCCTCGAGCGCGCGGCCCACACGCCCTACGACGTGCGCCTCGACGGCGAGCGTGTGTGGCCGCCCGCCGAGGGCTGGGACTGGCCCGAGAGCTGCATCCGCACGATCGGCGACGACCACGGCCTGCGGGTGTCGTTCGGGTCCTGCCGCCTCGCGTGTCCCAACGAGCCGCCGTGGACGCTGACCAAGGACGAGGACGAGCGCGGGCGCGAGCACGACGCGCTGAGCGCGCTCGCCTGGCGGATGCGCGACCAGGACCCCGAGCAGTACCCGCATCTGCTGCTGCTCGTGGGCGACCAGGTCTACGCCGACGAGGTTCCGCCGGCCACGGCGCGCTTCATCGCCGAGCGCCGCGACACGAGCGTGCCTCCCGGCGAGCAGGTCGCCGACTTCGAGGAGTACTGCCGCCTGTACGAGGACTCGTGGGTCGAGCCGTCGGTCCGCTGGCTGCTCTCGACGGTGCCGACCGCGATGATCTTCGACGACCACGACATGCACGACGACTGGAACACGTCGGATGAGTGGGTGCGCGACATGCGGGCCACGGGCTGGTGGGACGAGCGCATCGTCGGCGGCTTCATGTCGTATTGGGCCTTCCAGCACCTCGGCAACCTCGCGCCCGAGGACCGCGAGGAGCACGAGCTCTGGCGCGAGGTTCGGGCCGCCGAGGGCGACGCTGGGCCGATCGTGCGCGAGTTCGCCTTCCGCGCCGATCGGGAGGTCGCCGGCGCGCGCTGGAGCTTCCGCCGCGACCTCGGCCGCACGCGCGTGGTCGTCATGGACTCGCGCGCGGGGCGGGTGCTCGCGCCCGAGCGGCGCTCGATGGTCGACGACGAGGAGTGGGGCTACATCGAGCGCTGGACCGAGGGCGACTTCGACCACGTCCTGCTCGCCACGTCGCTGCCGGCCTTCCTCGGCCGCGGCGTGCACTTCCTCGAGGCGTGGAACGAGGCGGTTTGCGCAGGCGCCTGGGGCGGCCTCGCGGCGCAGCTGGGCGAGCGGCTGCGCCGCGGCCTCGATCTCGAGCACTGGGCCGCGTTCGGGCGCTCGCTGCGGGCGCTCGAGGGGCTGCTCGTCGACGTCGCCGACGGCCGGCGCGGGGCCGCGCCGGGGAGCGTCGTGCTCCTCTCGGGCGACGTCCATCACGCCTACCTGGCCGAGGCGCGCCGCGACGGCGACACGCGCGCGCCGATCTACCAGGCCGTCTGCTCGCCGCTGCGCAATCCCCTCGACGGCCACGAGCGCCACGCGGTCCGGATCGGCCTCTCGCGCGGCGCGGCGCGGGCTGGGCGGGCGCTCGCGCGCGCGGCCGGCGTCGAGCCCGAGCCGCTGACCTGGGGGATCAGCGAGGGCCCGTGGTTCGACAACCAGCTGGCCACGCTCGACCTCGACGGGCGGCGCGGGTCGCTGCGGATCGAACGCGCCGTCGGACCGCCCACGCGCCCGCCCGCGCTCGAGTCCGTTTTGTCGCGGCGCCTGGCCTGAGTATCGTCACGATGGGGATGGAGCCCGTGGAGGCCATGACAAGTGCGGCTCGCGCGCACCGCGAGCAGGAGCTGCTGCGGCGGATCCACGACGAGGGCGACCTCGCGGCGCGCGACCAGCTCGCCGAGGAGATGATTCCGCTCGCCCGCGCGCTCGCGGGCCGCTACGCCGGCCGCGGCGAGCCGCTCGACGACCTCGTGCAGGTCGCCTGCGTGGGGATCATGAAGGCGATCGACGGCTTCGACGTCTCGCGCGATGTGCGCTTCTCGTCGTACGCGACGCCGACCGTGCTGGGCGAGATCCGCCGCCACTTCCGCGACAAGACGTGGGCCGTGCGCGTGCCGCGCGGCCTCCAGGAGCTCCAGCTCCGCGTAGCCCGGGCGCGCGACGCGCTCACGCACGAGCTCGGGCGCTCGCCGACCGTGGCGGAGCTCGCCGAGGCCGTCGAGGCGCCGTTCGAGGAGGTGCTCTCGACGATCCAGTCCGTGAGCGCGCGGCGCACGCGCTCCCTCGACGAGCCGACCGGCGAGGACATGACCCTCGCCGACTCGCTCGGCACCGTCGACGCCGATCTGGAGCGCGCCGAGCTGCGCGCGCTGATCGACGGCGCCGTCGGCGTGCTCTCGAGCCGCGACCGCGACGTCCTGCGCCTGCGCTTCGAGCAGGACCTGACCCAGACCGAGATCGCCCACCGCATCGGCGTCTCGCAGATGCAGGTCTCGCGCCTCATCCGCCAGTCGCTCGCACGGCTGCGGATGGACATCGAGCGCTCGTCGGACCGCTCGCGGACGTCGGCCTGAGGCACCACTTGCGCACCGAGCCAGAGAGGCCCAGCAGGCCATGAGCCTTCCCGAGATCGTGTCGCGCGAAGAGTGGGTGACCGCCCGCAGGGACCTGCTCGACAAGGAGAAGCGCTTCACGCGGGAGCGCGACGCGCTCAACGCCGAGCGCCGCCGGCTACCGATGGCCGAGGTCGAGAAGCCCTACGTCTTCGACGGTCCCGACGGCAGCGCGCGTCTGCTCGATCTCTTCGAGGGTCGCAGCCAGCTCATCGTCTACCACTTCATGTGGCTCTACGACGAGGACAGGGCCTGCCCGAGCTGCTCGGCGTTCGTCGATCAAATCGGCCATCTCGCGCACCTGAACGCCCGCGACACGACGTTCGCGGCCATCTCGCGCGGGCCCCTGGCGAAGATTGAGGCCTTCAAGGAGCGGATGGGCTGGACGTTCCCGTGGTACTCGTCGGCGGCCTCGGATTTCAACTTCGACTTCCACGTTACGTTCGACGAGTCGGTGGCCCCGTTCGAGTACAACTTCCGCACGAAGTCCGAGATCGAGGCGACGGGCCTCCCGGTCGGGGAGTGGGAACAGCCCTTCGACCTCCACGGACTCAGCGTGTTCCTGCGCGACGGCGAGCGCGTCTTCCACACCTACTCGACCTACGCGCGCGGCACCGACGGCCTCGGGTTCGTCAGCACGTTCCTCGACCTGACGCCCCTCGGACGCCAGGAGGAGTGGGAGGAGCCGAAGGGTCGCGCGAGCGCGTTTGGAGCGCCGGCCGGGAGCGCCCGGGTCCGCTACCACGACGAGTACTAGGCTGGACCTCACCGAGATCTCTGACTAAAGTCAGAGGATCGGCGAGTCCGCGGTCGACCAGGTCCGTCACTTCAATCGCACCCTCACCCAGCGGGTCGGGGCGCTCGACGATCGCTTCCTCGCGCGCGATCGCCCGCTGGCCGAGGCGCGGCTGCTGTGGGAGATCGGACCCGACGGGGCCGAGGTCCGCGCGCTCCGGGCACGCCTGCAGCTCGACTCCGGCCATGCGAGCCGGCTACTGCGCGCGCTCGAGGCCGATGGTCTGATCGAGGTCGTCGCCGGTGCCGGGGACGCGCGCGTGCGAACGGCGCTGCTCACGCCCGCCGGGATCGCCGAGCGGGCGGTCCTCGACGAGCGCAGCGACGATCTCGCGCGGTCGTTCCTCGACCCGCTCACCGCGCCCCAGCGGGACCGGCTCGTCGCCGCGATGCGCGAGGTCGAGCGGCTGCTCACGGCCGCCATGGTCGAGATCACCCCCGTGGACCCGACCCATCCGGACGCGCGGCTGTGCCTGCGCTCGTACTTCGCCGAGCTCGATCGCCGCGCCGAGACGCCGTTCGATCCGGCGCGCGGCGTGAGCGCCGAGCCGCACGAGCTGCGCCCACCCGCCGGCCTTCTGCTCGTCGCCTACCTGCGCGACGAGCCGATCGGGTGCGGCGCCGTCAAGCACCACGACTGCGCGTCCGCCGACATCAAGCGCATGTGGGTCTCGCCGTCGGCGCGTGGGCTGGGGCTCGGCCGGCGCCTGCTCAGCGAGCTCGAGGCGTGCGCCGCGCGCAACGGGGCGACCGCCGTGCGACTGGAGACCAACCGTGCGCTCACGGAGGCCATCGCGCTCTACCGCTCGGCTGGATATCGCGAGGTGCCGCGCTTCAACGACGAGCCGTTCGCGCACCACTGGTTCGAGAAGGCCCTCGGGTAGTGGTCGGTCACCGGCCTGCCGCCGGCGGTGCCCGCGTCGGGGCATCGCGAGCGCCCGTGCGCATCGGGTTTGCTCGGGGTGGGGGGCGACGCTTGCCCGGCGCGTCGTCGCCGGGCTGAGGTCGAGTGGTCCCGAGGGCGCCTATGTGACGCCTTCGGGACCACTCGACCGCTTCCGGCCGATACGCGCCGGTTCCACCATTGCTCGCGGGCCCAACGTCACGAGCCGCCGCGCCCTACGGCCGGCGCCCCGGGCGGTGGCCCGCGCGGCGGTCCACCCACTCGCCGACGGCGCCGACCGCCCATCCGAGCCGCGCGCCCGCGCGGCCGACCGCCGACTCGTCGGCCGGGACGATCGCCTCGTCGGGACGCGCGCCGAGCGCGATCGCGGCGGCGCGGACGGACGCCTCGTCGTGGCCGAGCGCCTGCTTCCAGCGCGCGAGCAGCGCGCGGAGCTCGGCGTCGCCGTCGTGGCCGGCGAGCTCGCGCAGGTAGCCGAGCAGCGTCACGACGTGCTGAAGCTCGAGCAGCGCGAGGCGCAGGGCCTGGCCGCGCTCGAGGACGCGGTCGGGCAGCGGCGCTCGCGGGCTGGCCAGGCGCCCCGCCGACGCCGCCGCGAGATCGGCAGGCAGGTCGCGGGCCGCCGTGGCCAGCGCGAGCTCGGTCACCATCGCGCGGGCGTCGGCGGCCCCGGCGCGCAGGAGCTCGCCCTCGGGCCCGCCGAGTCGCGCGCCGAGCGCGCTCCAGTGCCGGGCCATGGCGCGCCCGCTCGCGTGCAGCTCGCGCAGCCCGCGGTGCGCGGCGGCGTGCACGACGGATCAGCCGGCGAGATCGCCGCCCGGCTCGTCGCCGGCCGGCCCGCCCGTGACCGAGTGCGCGATCGGCTCGAGCTCCAGCGTGCCCGCGACGACGAGGTCGGTCCACCCGTAGACCACCGGCACCTGGTACCAGCCCGAGGCCAGCGCGCGGAAGTCCGTGAACTCCTCGCCGTACCAGTAGGCCTCCATCTCGGCCTTGCCCTCGAACTCGGCGGTCTGCAGGAACTTGTAGCGGTCGTCGCGGTAGCGGAAGAGCGAGTACGAGCGCGCGCCGTAGCGCAGCGCGATCGGGGCGATGCCGGCGAGCGCGGCCGCGAGCTTGTCGCCGCGCAGCCCGGTCGCGTACCAGGGGATGTGGACGATCCCGGCCACCTACGCGCCGACCTCCGCGCGGATCGCGCCTGGGCCGTCGACCGCGCGGCCGAGGCCCTCGGCCTCGGCACCGACGAGGATCGAGATCTTGCCGAGGTGCTTGTTCTCGTGCATGAGCTGGTGAGCCTCCGCGACCTGGTCGAAGGCCATCGTACGCCACAGCACGGGGCGCACGAGGCCGTCCTCGATGAGCTTGTTGGCGACGTTGCATTCCCACGCGTTGGCGAAGTGCGAGCCGATGATCTGTTTCTGGCGCATCCACAGATAGCGCACGTCGAAGTCGAGCTGGTAGCCGGAGGTCGCTCCGCAGATCA
>DATNGY010000409.1:0-16848 GCA_035605735.1 Solirubrobacteraceae bacterium | reverse complement strand
GATCGCCGTGCTCGATCCTTCGGGGTTCGAGGAGGAGCCGTCGACGAAGCGCGCCGCCGAGCACATCCGCGAGTGGGCCGCCGGGCGCTCCGTGCTCGTCGTCCTCGCCGAGGAGCAGGCCCGGGTCGCGCTCTCGTTCCGCAACCTCGACGGCGTCAGCGTGCTGCCCGCCGACGGCGTCGGCGTGGCCGACCTCGTAGGCGCCGCGGCACTGCTCGTCACGGAGGACGCCCTCGCGCAGCTCACGCGGCGTGCGAAGGGAGAGAGGGCCTGATCGTGGACCCCAGCCAGGTCATCATTCGCCCCGTCGTCAGCGAGAAGAGCTACGTGCTCGCCGCCAACGACAAGTACACGTTCCGCGTCCACCCCGACGCGCACAAGACCCAGATCCGCCAGGCGGTCGAGGCGCTCTTCGACGACGTCAAGGTCGTCGAGGTCCGCACCGCCTCGGTGAAGTCCAAGCCGAAGCGGCGCGGGCTGACCGCGGGCCGCTCGCGCTCGTGGAAGAAGGCGATCGTGCAGGTGCGCCCGGGCGACACGATCCCGATCTTCCAGGGCCTTCAGGGGCTGGAGGGCTAGCTGCCGATGCCGATCCGCAAGCCCAAGCCCACGAGCCCCGGCCGGCGCTTCTCGACGTATCCCGACTTCGCCGACATCACCCGCGCGGAGCCCGAGAAGTCGCTCACCGAGGGCCTCACGAAGTCGGGCGGGCGCAACAGCCGCGGGCGCAAGACGTCGCGCCACCGCGGCGGTGGCGCCAAGCGTCTGTACCGCAGGATCGACTTCAAGCGCCGCAAGGACGGGGTGCCCGCGAAGGTCGCGGCGATCGAGTACGACCCGAACCGCTCGGCATACATCGCGCTGCTGCACTACGCCGACGGCGAGAAGCGCTACATCCTCGCCCCGAACCGCCTCCGGGTCGGGGCCACGGTGCAGTCGGGCCCGGGCGCGGAGATCTCGGTCGGCAACGCGCTCGCGCTGCGCGACATGCCCGTCGGCACGGTCGTCCACAACGTGGAGTTGCAGCCCGGCCGCGGAGGCCAGCTCGGCCGCTCCGCCGGCGCGTCGATCCAGCTCATGGCCAAGGACGGCGACATGGCGACGCTGCGCCTGCCTTCGGGCGAGATGCGCATGGTCCGCACGGACTGCAGGGCGACCGTGGGCACGATCGGCAACGCCGACCACCAGAACGTCAAGGTCGGCAAGGCCGGCCGCAAGCGCCACATGGGCGTGCGCCCGCAGACCCGCGGGACCGCGATGAACCCCGTCGACCACCCGCACGGCGGCGGCGAGGGCTCGACCACCCCCGGCCGCCACCCAGTTACCCCGTGGGGCGTGCCGACGCTCGGTTACCGCACGCGCAAGAAGAACAAGGGCTCCGACCGCCTGATCGTGCGCGGCCGGCGCCGAGGGAAGGGCAAGAGGTAGTGGTCCTTTCCGCAACATTCGAACGCAACCGGCGGCCGCCGATCACCGCCTGGCTGCGTGCGACCACCGGCCTCCGGCCGGCGGTGCCCGCGTCGGGGCAATGGCGCCGCCATTGCTCCCTCCCTGCGTCCTTGCCAGACGGCGCCGGCGCCTCGCCGCTTGCGCCCGAACGTCACGGAAAGAACCACTAATGAGCCGTTCGAGCAAGAAGGGGCCGTGGGTCGACGAGCGCCTCATGGCCCGGATCGAGGCGCTGAACGCCTCGAACTCCAAGCAGATGGTCCGCACGTGGTCGCGGACGTCGACGATCTTCCCCGAGATGGTCGGTCACACGATCGCCGTCCACGATGGGCGCAGGCACGTGCCCGTGTTCGTCTCGGAGTCGATGGTCGGGCACAAGCTCGGCGAGTTCGCGCCGACGCGGACGTACCGCGGCCACGCCGACACGGGGCGCCGGCGATGAGCGACGACCGCACCACGGAGGAGGAGACGGCCGAGGCGGAGGCGCCGGAGGAGGCGCCGAAGAAGCCACGCCGCCGGCGGTCGCGCGCGAAGGCCGCCGACGCGGCGCCGGCGCCCGAGGCCGCCGCCCCCAGCGAGTCGGAGCCCGCCGAGGCCGAGCCCGAGGCCGTCGCGGCGCCGGAGGCGCAGGCCGAGCCCGAGGAGGCCGAGCCCGAGGAGGCCGAGCCGCCTGTCCCCGTCCGCGAAGCGGACGGGGTAGAGCCGGTCGCGGCGGCAGAGGCCGAGGCGGAGGCCGCCGAAGAGGCGCCTGCGCCCAGGCGCCGCCGGCGTCGCGGCGCTGCCGTTGCGGAGGAGCCCGCGCCCGCCACGCGGACCGCGCGCCCCGCCGGGGAGCGGGTGCTCGTCCGCGCCCAGGCGCGCTACGTGCGCACGTCCGCGCGCAAGGCGCGACTGGTCTGCGACCACATCCGCGGCAAGTCCGTGCCCGAGGCGCGCGCGATCCTCGCGCACACTCCCCGCGCGGTCGCCCGCGACTGGAGCAAGCTGCTCGAGTCGGCGGTCGCGAACGCCGAGAACAACCACGAGCTCCTGGGCGACGAGTTGCGCATCCACGCGATCACGGCCGACGAGGGCCCGACGCTGAAGCGCTATCGCCCCCGCGCCCTGGGCCGCGCCACGCGGATCCGCAAGCGCACGAGTCACCTGACCATCCTGCTCACGCCGAAGGAGGCCTGACATGGGGCAGAAGGTCCACCCCGAGTCCATGCGCGTGGGCTACATCCACGACTGGAAGTCCAACTGGTTCACGGAGCGCGACTTCGACGACTACCTCGCCGAGGACGTCGCGATCCGCCGTCACATCGTCAACAAGCTCTCGCACGCCGGCCTGTCGGACATCACGATCCGCAAGGACTCGGGCGAGGTCGAGGTCAACATCCACACGGCGCGCCCGGGCATCGTGATCGGCAAGTCCGGCAGCGAGGTCGACGCGCTGCGCCGCGACCTGCACCGGATGACGCGCAAGCAGATCAAGGTCAACATCCTCGAGATCAAGCGGCCGGAGCTCGACGCCGCGCTGGTCGCGCAGTCGATCGCCGAGCAGCTGCGCAACCGCGTCGCCTTCCGGCGCGCGATGAAGCGCGCGCTGACCAGCGCGATGCGTTCGGGCGCCAAGGGCTGCAAGGTGCAGGTCTCCGGACGCCTGGGCGGCGCGGAGATGGCCCGCACGGAGTCCTACTCCGACGGGCGCGTCCCGCTGCACACGATGCGCGCCGACATCGACTACGGGTTCGCCGAGGCGAGCACGACGTTCGGGCGCATCGGCGTGAAGTGCTGGATCAACAAGGGCGAGATCATGCCCGAGGGCTACACCGGCGCCGACCTCACCGACATGGAGGCTCCGCAGCAGGCGCGCCCGGGCGAGGACGACCGCGGCGGTCGCGGCCGCGGCCGTAACGACCGCGACGGGGGCGGCCGTGGCCGAGGGCGCGGCGGCCAGGGCGGCTTCGGCGGCGGCGGCGGTCGCGGCGGCGGCCGCGGTGGCGGCGGCGGCCGGGTGCGCGGCGGCCAGGGAGGCGGTCGGTAGCCGATGCTCAGCCCCAAGCGCGTTAAGCACCGCAAGGTCCACCGAGGGCGCCGCGCGGGCCTCTCGCGCGGTCAGACGACCGTGCAGTTCGGCGAGTACGGCCTGAAGTCGCTCGAGGCCGGCTGGCTCACGAACCGCCAGATCGAGGCCGCGCGTATCGCGATGACCCGCAAGATCAAGCGCGGCGGCAAGGTCTGGATCAACGTCTATCCGGACAAGAGCTTCACGAAGAAGCCCGCCGAGACCCGCATGGGCTCCGGCAAGGGCTCGCCCGAGGGCTGGGTCGCGGTCGTCAAGCCCGGCCGGGTCATGTTCGAGCTCGCTGGCGTGCCCGAGCCGCTCGCGCGCGAGGCGATCCGGCTCGCCGGCACGAAGCTCCCGGTGAAGTCGAAGTTCGTCGTGCGCGAGGAAGCCTGATGACCGCCAAGGAGCTGCGCGACCTCAACGACGACGAGCTCGTCGAGCACATCAAGACCGCCCGCCGCGACGTCTTCGGCCTGCGCTTCCAGCTCGCCACGGGCGAGCTCGAGAACACCGCCGGCGTCGGCACCGCCAAGCGCGACCTCGCGCGGGCGCTGACGGTCGCCCGCGAGCGCGGCGTCGACCCCACCGCGATCCAATAGTCGAGAGAGACCATGGCAGACCAGGAGAACACCGAAGAGACCGAGCCCGAGGCCGTCGAGGACGCGCCCGAGCCGGCCGCGGAGCCCGCGCCGGCTCCCGCCGCGCCGACCCCCGAGCCCGTCGCCCAGGCCACCCCCAAGGAGCGCAAGGCCGCGGCCCGCGCCCGTCGCGGAAAGCGCCGCGGGGCGACCCCGCAGGAGCGCGCGGAGCTGCGCGCCGCGAAGGCGGCCGCGCGCTCACGCCGCCGCGCCCAGGAGAAGACGAGGCGCACGCCGCGCCCGGGCACGCCGCCCGCGGAGAAGCCCCCGGGTACGCCGAAGACGCGCCTCGGCCGCGTCGTCTCCGACAAGGCCGACAAGACGATCACGGTCAGCATCGACGACGCGCGCCGCCATCGTCGCTACCAGAAGATCGTCCGCACCACGTCGACGTTGCACGCCCACGACGAGCGCAACGACGCCCACGAGGGCGACCTCGTCCGCGTCGTCGAGGCGCGGCCGACCTCGCGGACGAAGCGCTGGCGGCTCGTCGAGGTCTTGGAGCGCGCGAAGTGATCCAGAACGAGACGCGCCTCAAGGTCGCCGACAACACCGGCGCCCGCGAGATCCTCTGCATTCGCGTGCAGGGCGGCTCGCGGCGGCGCTACGCGGGCATCGGCGACGTCATCACCGCCACGGTCAAGCAGGCCAACCCGCAGGGGACGGTCCGCAAGGGCGAGGTCGTCAAAGCCGTCGTCGTGCGCACGAAGAAGGAGTTCGGGCGCGAGGACGGCACGTACATCGCGTTCGACGAGAACGCGGCGGTCATCATCGACGCCCAGAACAACCCGCGCGGGACGCGCATCTTCGGGCCTGTCGCCCGCGAGCTGCGCGAGCGCAACTTCATGAAGATCGTCTCCCTGGCGCCGGAGGTGCTCTAGAGTGAGCAGTCCGAAGATCCGCCGCAACGACGAGGTCGTCGTCATCAGCGGCAAGGACCGCGGGAAGACCGGAAGGGTCCTGCGCGTGGATCCCGCGAAGCAGCGGGTCTACGTCGAGGGCCTGAACATCATCAAGCGCCACCAGCGCCCCCAGCAGGTTCGCGGCGCCCAGCGGGCCGAGACCGTGGGCGGCGTCATCGAGAAGGAAGGCCCGATCCACATCTCCAACGTCATGCTCCTCGATCCCTCAGACCGCAAGCCGACCCGCGTGGGCGTGTCCCACGAGGGCGGCGAGCGCCGCCGGGTAGCGCGGCGGTCGGGGACGGCGTTCGACTAGGACCGACGACGATGGCCACCGCCGCACCGAAGACCACCGCGCGCCTCAAGGAGCGCTATCTGCAGGAGATCCGTCCGGCGCTCGTCGAGCGCTTCGGCTACTCGACGCCGATGCAGGCGCCGCGCCTGGAGAAGATCACGCTGAACATGGGCGTCGGCGACGCCAAGCAGGACTCGAAGGTCCTCGACGCGGCCTCCGAGCAGCTCGCGACGATCGCCGGTCAGCGCCCGAGCGTGCGCCGCGCGCGCAAGTCGATCGCCCAGTTCAAGGTCCGCGAGGGCATGCCGGTTGGCGTGTCGGTCACCCTCCGCCGCGAGCGCGCCTACGAGTTCCTCGACCGCCTCATGACGATCGCGATCCCCCGGATCCGCGACTTCCGGGGGCTGAGCCCGCGCTCCTTCGACGGCCGCGGCAATTACTCGATCGGCGTGCGCGAGCAGATCATCTTCCCCGAGATCGACTACGACAGCGTCGACCAGGTCCGCGGCCTAGACGTGACGATCACGACCTCCGCGCGCACCGACGAGGAGGCCTATGCCCTGCTCGAGGCGTTCGGGATGCCGTTCAGCCGCGAGTCCAACCCCTACGCCGAGGAGGCCTGACGCATGGCCAAGACGTCCCAGCGCGTGCGCCAGGCGCGCCCCCAGAAGTTCAAGACCCGCGAGTACACGCGCTGCAGGCGCTGCGGCCGCGCGCGCGCCGTCTACCGCAAGTTCGGCGTCTGCCGCATCTGCCTGCGCGAGCTCGCCCACGACGGGTTCATCCCCGGGATGACGAAGAGCAGCTGGTAGTCCGATGTCGATGACAGACCCCGTCGCCGACTTCCTCACCCGCGTTCGCAACGCGATCACAGCGTCGCACGAGGAGGTCGTCGTCCCCTCGAGCAGGCTCAAGCACGAGCTGGCCCGGATCCTCACCGAGCAGGGCTACATCTCGGGCTTCGAGCTCGAGCCGCCGGCCGCCGGCCGCCCGGGCGAGCAGCTGCGCCTGCGCCTGAAGTACACCGACGACCGCCGCTCGGCGATCTCGGGCCTGCGGCGTGTCTCGCGCCCGGGCCAGCGCTCCTACGTCGGCCACGGCGAGATCCCGAAGGTCCAGGGCGGCATGGGCACCGCGATCGTGTCGACCTCGCACGGCGTCATGACCGGCCACGACGCCCGTCTGGCGGGCGTCGGCGGCGAGGTCGTGGCGGAGGTCTGGTAGCCGCGATGTCGCGCATCGGTCGCAAGCCCATCCCCGTGCCCGCGACGGTCACCGTGTCGATCGAGCCCGAGATCGTGCGCGTCAACGGCCCGCGGGGTGAGCTCCACGAGCGCGTCCCGCGCGACATCACGATCGAGCAGAACGACGCCGAGCTCGTCGTCACGCGCCCGACCGACCGCGGCGAGCACCGCGCGCTGCACGGGCTCACGCGCTCGCTCGTGGCCAACATGGTCGAGGGCGTCACCACCGGCTTCTCCAAGACGCTCGAGATCCAGGGCGTCGGCTACCGCGCGCAGCTGCGCGGGACCGACCTCGAGCTCGCCCTCGGCTACTCGCACCCCGTCTCCGTCAAGGCGCCCGACGGCATCGAGTTCGAGGTGCCGCAGCCGACGCGCGTCGTCGTGCGCGGCAACTCCAAGCAGCAGGTCGGCGAGATCGCCGCCTACATCCGTAAGCAGCGCCCGCCCGAGCCCTACAAGGGCAAGGGCATCCGCTACGAGGGCGAGTACGTCGCCCGGAAGGTCGGCAAGCGCGCATGACGAGCACGACCAGGCCCGCGGCGCGGCTCAAGCGCCGGCGCCGCGTCCGCGCACACGTGAGCGGCACCGCCGAGCGCCCGCGCATCTCGGTCTTCCGCTCCAACCGCGGCATTACCGCCCAGCTCGTCGACGACCGCGAGGGCCACACGCTCGCCGCGGTCGCCTGGACCGAGCCCGACCTGCGCGGCCTCGAGCCCATGGAGCGGGCCGAGCGGGCGGGCCGGCTGCTGGCCGAGCGCGCGAAGGCGAAGGGCGTCGAGGTCGCGGTCTTCGACCGCGGCGGCTATCGCTACCACGGCAAGGTGAAGGCGTTCGCCGAGGGCGTGCGCGAAGGAGGACTGACCGTATGAGCCCCGTCGACCGCAGCGTGAGCCCGGTCGGGCTCGACCTGCAGGAGCGGGTCGTCGAGATCAACCGCGTCGCGAAGGTCGTCAAGGGCGGCCGGCGCTTCTCGTTCACGGCGCTCGTCGTCGTCGGCGACGAGCGCGACATCGTCGGCGTCGGCTACGGCAAGGCCAACGAGGTCCCGCTCGCGATCCAGAAGGGCGTCGAGCGCGCGAAGAAGAACCTCTTCCGCGTGCCCAAGCACGGCTCGACGATCACCCACCAGACGACGGGCGTCTTCGGCTCGGGCCGCGTCCTGCTCAAGCCGGCCTCGCCGGGTACCGGCGTCATCGCCGGCGGCGGCGTGCGCGCGGTGCTCGAGCTCGCCGGCATCCACGACATCCTCTCCAAGTCGCTGGGCTCGCAGAACCCGATCAACCTCGTCAAGGCGACGGTCACCGGCCTCCAGGGCCTGCGCACGCCCGCCGAGGTGGCCGAGCTGCGCGGCCTGTCGGTCAACCAGGTCCTCGGCCTCGGCGGCGAGCCCGCGGGCGCGCCCGACGCCGAGGCGATGGCCGAGCCAGAAGGCGCGGCGCCGGCGGCGGTCGAGGAGGAGCAGCCGGCATGAAGGTGACGCAGGTCCGCTCGCGCAACGGCGCCAACAAGACGCAGCGCGCGACGCTGCGCTCGCTCGGCCTGCGCCGGATCGGCCACACGGTCGAGGTCAAGGACACGCCGCAGGCACGCGGGATGGTCCACGCCGTGCGACACCTCGTGAGGATCGATGACTGACTTCGGACTGCACACGCTGAAGCCCGCCCCGGGCTCGCGCAAGGCGCGCAAGCGCGTCGGGCGGGGCGAGGGCTCGGGTACGGGCAAGACCGCCGGGCGCGGCCAGAAGGGCTACGGCTCGCGCTCGGGCGCGAAGGACCGCGCGCGCTTCGAGGGCGGCCAGATGCCGATCCACATGCGGATGCGCAAGCTGCGCGGCCCGCACATGAAGAAGTCGATGCCCTTCGAGCCCTTCCGCACGCACACGCAGGCGGTCAACCTCCGCGAGCTGGAGGCGCGCTTCGAATCCGGGGCCGACGTCACGCTCGAGGCGCTCGCCGCCAAGGGGCTCGGGACGCGCAAGGGCGTGCCGGTCAAGATCCTGGCCAAGGGCGAGCTCTCCAAGCCGCTCACCGTCCACGCCCACGCGTTCAGCGCCGCCGCCCGCGCGGCGATCGAGGCGGCGGGCGGCACCTGCCAGCTCGTCGACTAGCTACCCTCGGTCGACGCCATGCTGTCGACGATCCTCAGCGCGTTCACCGTCGGCGAGATCCGCAAGAAGCTCGCCTTCACCGCGCTCATCCTCGCGATCTACCGCGTCGGCGCCCACATCCCGGTGCCGGGCGTCGACATCAAGGCCGTCGACTCCGTGCAGGAGAACTTCGGCGGCGGCGGGATCCTCAACCTGCTGAACACGTTCAGCGGCGGCGGCTTGTCGCGGATCGCGCTCTTCGCGCTGGGCATCATGCCCTACATCACGGCGTCGATCATCCTGCAGCTGCTGACGGTCGTCGTGCCGTCGCTCGAGAAGCTGCAGAAGGAGGGCGAGGTCGGCCAGGCGCGGATCACGCAGTACACGCGCTACCTCACGGTCGGCCTGGCCTTCGCCCAGTCGATCGGCTACGTCTTCCTCTTCAAGAGCTTCGGAGCCACCGCGGGCAGCCCGATCATCCCGAGCTTCGACGCCCCCCACGTCTTCATGATCGTCATCTCGCTGACGGCGGGGACGGTCCTGCTCATGTGGCTGGGCGAGCTCATCACCCAGCGCGGCATCGGCAACGGGATCTCGCTGTTGATCTTCGCGTCGATCGTCTCGCGCGGGCCGCAGCTCGTGCAGAGCTGGTGGCAGAACCCCGACCAGGTCTTCGTCGTGATGATGCCGTTCATCGCGCTCGCGGTCGTGGCGGCCGTCGTCTTCATCCAGGAGGGCCAGCGGCGGATCCCGGTCCAGTACGCCAAGCGCGTCATCGGGCGGCGCATGAGCTCCGGCGGCCAGACCTACCTGCCGCTGCGCGTGAACATGGCCGGCGTGATCCCGGTCATCTTCGCCGCGTCGATCATGGCCTTCCCGCCGACGGTGGGGCAGCTGATCCAGCAGCCGTGGGCCCAGAACGTCTCGGACTTCTTCAGCCCGTCGAAGGCGCCCTACATCATCGGCGAGACGATCTTCATCATCCTCTTCACCTACTTCTACACGGCGGTCACGTTCAACCCCGTCGACCAGGCCGACAACCTGCGCAAGTACGGAGGCTTCATCCCGGGGGTGAGACCGGGCCGGCCCACGGCCGAGTTCCTCGACCGCATCCTCGCGCGGCTGACGTTCCCGGGCGCGCTCTACCTCGCGGCGATCGCAGCGCTCCCGACGGCGCTGATCGCGACCACGGGCGCCACCCAGAGCTTCTACTTCGGCGGCACCTCGCTGCTGATCGTCGTCGGCGTCGCGCTGGACACGATGAAACAGCTCGAGGCGCAGCTGATGATGCGCAACTACGAGGGCTTCCTGAAATAAGTAGGGTCCCGGGACCGGCATGCCCGGGTCGCGTTCCCTTCGTCGTACCGAAGTCCACTCCAACGCGGAGCTGTCCACCGTGCCCGAGCTCAACCTCATCCTCCTCGGCCCCCCGGGCGCGGGGAAGGGCACCCAGGCGGAGCGCCTGCAGGAGGACTTCGAGCTCGCCTACGTCGCGACAGGGGACCTCCTGCGCAAGGCCGTCGCCGACCAGAGCGAGCTCGGGCTGCAGGCCAAGGACTACATGGACCGCGGCGAGCTCGTGCCCGACGAGGTCATCATCGGCGTCATCCTGGAGCGCTTGAAGGACCCCGGCTGCGACGACGGCTTCCTCCTCGACGGGTTCCCGCGCACGACCGCGCAGGCCGAGGCGCTGGAGCACGAGCTCGACACGCTCGGGCGCCGGATCACCGCGACGCTGCTGATCGACGTTCCCGACGACGAGGTCGTCCGGCGCCTCGCGGGCCGGCGGATCTGCCCGCAGGGCCACGTCTACCACGTCGAGTTCAACCGGCCCAAGCGCGACATGGTCTGCGACGTCGACGGCGAGCCGCTCCAGCAGCGGCCCGACGATCGCGAGGAGACGATCCGCAACCGCCTCGACGTGTACCACCGCCAGACCTCCCCGCTCGTGGCCTACTACGAGGACCGCGACCTCCTGCGCCGCTTCGACGGCACGCGCAGCCCGACGGAGGTCCACGACCACGTCCGGGCGACGATCGCGACGCTCAAGCTCGAAGACCAGATCTGAGCCGGGCATGAGCACGCCGACGAGCGTCGTACCGCAGCTCGCGGTCCGGCGCGGCCGCGCCGCCGTCGCCTTCTACGAGCGGGCCTTCGGAGCCGTCGTCGACTATCGGGTCGGTGGCACCGACGAGAACGAGGCGGTCGTCGCCCAGCTCGCGGTGGACGGCGCGCCGTTCTGGGTCTCCGACGAGGCGCCGTCGCACGGGACCTTCAGCCCGGAGTCGGTGGGCGGGGGGACGGTGCGGCTCACGCTCGTCGTCGAGGACCCGGACGGGGCGGTCGCGCGGGCGATCGCCGCGGGCGCCACCGAGCTCGCGCCCGTGGTCGAGGAGCACGGCTGGCGCATGGGCCGGATCGCCGATCCCTTCGGCCATCACTGGGAGATCGGCAAGCCGCTTGGCGCGTGGCCGCCGCCGAAGGGGCGGCCCTGAGGAGGCCGGGCCGCGCGGCCGCGGCCTCGTACCCTTGGTGGCGGATGATCATCAAGAAGTCCCCCGAGGAGATCGACCGCATGGCCGCCGCCGGCGCGATCGTCGTGCGCACCCTGCGCATGCTCGAGGGCAAGGTGCGCGAGGGCACGACGACCGCGCAGCTCGACGAGGCGGCCGAGCGCTACATCCGCTCGCAGGGCGCCGTGCCCGCCTTCAAGGGCTATCGCGGCTTCCCCGGCTCGATCTGCGCCTCTCCGAACTCGATGGTCGTGCACGGGATCCCCGGGCCCTACCGCCTGGAGCGCGGCGACGTCATCTCCGTCGACGTCGGCGCCGTCAAGGACGGCTGGGTCGGGGACGCCGCGCGGACGTTCGCCGTCGGGCAGGTCTCGCCCGTCGCCCACAAGCTCCTCGACACGACGAAGGCCGCGCTCTTCGACGCCGTCGAGCAGTGCCGGCCCGGCAACCGCCTCGGCGACGTCTCGCACGCCGTCCAGGCCCGCGTCGAGGGGGAGGGGCTGAGCGTCGTGCGCTCGCTCGTCGGCCACGGGATCGGCCGCCAGATGCACGAGGACCCGCAGGTCCCCAACTACGGCGAGCCGGGCCGCGGGCCGCTGCTCGAGGAGGGCATGGTCCTCGCCGTCGAGCCGATGGTCAACGCCGGGCGGCACATGGTCCGCATGGGCGACGACGGGTGGGCGATCTTCTCCCAGGACGGCTCGCTGGCGGCCCACTTCGAGTTCACGATCGCCATCACCGCGAACGGTCCGCGCATCCTGACGCCCTGGCACGAGCCCGACGGCGCCGGCGCATAGGCGGCCTCGGGCCACGTGCTATCGTCAAACGCCTGTGCGTGCGCTGCGGGAATCCGCGCGCGCGTATCCGCGACCGGTAGCGGCGGCCTGCAGCGGCGGCCAGAGCCGGGTCGTGGTCACCGAGCCGAAAGGACCCATGAAGGTACGACCGTCGGTCAAGCCGATGTGCGAGAAGTGCAAGATCATCCGCCGCCACGGGACGGTCCTGGTGATCTGCCAGAACCCGCGTCACAAGCAGCGACAGGGGTAGGCGAATGGCCCGTATCGCAGGCATCAACGTGCCGCTGAACAAGCGCGTCGAGATCGGCCTCACGTACATCTACGGGATCGGCCGGTCGACCGCGAACAAGCTCCTGGCCGAGGCCGGCATCGACCGCGACACCTACGTCCGCGACCTCACCGACGACGAGGTCGTCAGGCTGCGCGACCTCATCGACCGCGACGTCATGGTCGAGGGCGACCTGCGTCGCGAGCGCTCGCAGAGCATCAAGCGCCTGATGGAGATCGGCTCCTACCGGGGGCTGCGCCACCGCCGTGGCCTGCCCGTCCGCGGCCAGAACACGAAGACCAACGCGCGCACGCGCAAGGGCCCGAAGCGCATGCAGGTCGCCGGCAAGAAGAAGGCGACGAAGAAGTAATGCCCGCACCGAAGCGCCCGCGCGCCGGCCGCCGCCGGCCGAAGAAGAACATCCCCGTCGGCCAGGCCCATATCAAGACCAGCTTCAACAACACGATCGTCTCCCTGACCGACCGCGAGGGCAACGTCATCGCGTGGGAGTCCGCCGGCGGGGCCGGCTTCAAGGGCTCGCGCAAGTCGACGCCGTTCGCCGCGCAGGTCACCGCCGACGCCGCCGCCCGCAAGGGCATCGAGCAGGGGCTGCAGAAGGTCGAGGTCTATGTCAAGGGCCCGGGCTCGGGCCGCGAGACCGCGATCCGCTCGCTGCAGGCCGCCGGCCTCGAGGTCAGCGGCGTCAGGGACGTCACCCCGCAGGCCCACAACGGCTGCCGCCCCCGCAAGCGGCGGCGCGTCTAGGACAGCGATGGCTCGAGACACGGGTCCCCAGTGCAAGCTGTGCCGCCGGGAGGGCCAGAAGCTCTTCCTCAAGGGCGAGCGCTGCCTGACCGACAAGTGCGGGGTCGAGCGCCGCGCCTACCCGCCGGGCGACCACGGGCGCGGGCGCCAGAAGCAGTCCGAGTATCGCGTCCAGCTGCGCGAGAAGCAGAAGGCCAAGCGCTACTACGGCGTGCTCGAGAAGCAGTTCGCGCGCTACTACGACCGCGCCTCGCGCCAGCCGGGGATCACCGGCGAGAACCTGCTCACGCTGCTCGAGCGCCGCTTCGACAACGTGCTCGTGCGCCTCGGCTTCGCCGCGTCGCGGCGCCAGGCCCGCCAGCTCATCCGTCACGGCCACTGGACGATCAACGGCCGCCGGGTGGACATCCCCAGCTACCAGGTCCGCGACGGCGACATCATCGCCTTCAAGGCCACGAACACCGGCGCCGACGCGATCGTCCGCGACGCGACCGAGCTCACCGCGCAGGTGCCGGCGTGGCTGCAGGCCGACCACGACGCGCTCACCGCGAAGGTGCTGCGCACGCCCGAGCGCCGGGAGATCACCACCCCGGTGCAGGAGCAGCTCATCGTCGAGCTGTACTCCAAGTAGGACCCAGGACAACCAGGAGACCCCGCGCAACCGCCGGATCCCGCGCGCGGGCCAGTGACACGACAGTCAGGACCCCGATGCTCGACTTCCAGATTCCCCGCATCACCTCCGAACAGGTCGAGGAGAACCGCGGCTCGTTCGCGATCGAGCCGCTCGACCACGGCTTCGGCTACACCTTCGGCAACTCGCTGCGCCGCGTCCTGCTCAGCTCGCTCGCCGGCGCCGCCGTCACGAGCGTGCGCATCGAGGGCGTCGCGCACGAGTTCTCGACGATCAAGGGCGTCACCGAGGACGTCACCGACATCGTCCTCAACCTCAAGGGCATCGTCTGCCGCATGCACTCCGACGCGACCGAGGTCGAGGCCCCGCTCGTCGTCACCGGCCCGGGCGAGATCACCGCGAAGGACATCGACCTCCCCGCGGGCGTCGAGATCCTCAACCCCGACGTCCACATCGCGACGCTCGAGCGCAAGACGAAGCTCGAGCTCTACCTCACGATCGGCCGCGGCCGCGGCTACCGCCCGGCGGAGGACAACAAGTCGCCCGACCAGCCGATCGGCGTGATCCCGATCGACTCGATCTTCTCGCCGGTCAAGCGCGTCGCCTACGCCGTCGAGCAGGCCCGCGTCGGCCAGCGGACCGACTACGACAAGCTCACGCTCGACATCGAGACCGACGGCTCGATCGACCCGCAGGCGGCCCTGCGCGAGGCGGCCGAGATCCTCATCTCGCAGCTGGCGATCTTCACCGACGCCGACCGCATCGAGGAGCTGCGCGCCGGCCCGGCGGGCCAGCTCGAGGCCGACGGCCTCGGGGCGGTCAACGGCGGCGGCGCCGGCGGCGGGCCGATGAACGACATCCTCATCGAGGAGCTCGAGCTCGGCGTGCGCTCGTACAACTGCCTCAAGCGCGCAGGCATCCAGACCGTTGGCGATCTGATCTCGAAGTCCGAGAGCGAGCTCAACGCGATCCCGAACTTCGGCAAGAAGTCGATCGACGAGGTCATCGAGACGCTGCACACGCGGGGGCTCGACCTGCGCGACGAGTAGCCATGCGCCACCAGAAGACGCGACACAAGCTCAGCCGCAGCGCCTCGCACCGCAAGGCGCTGCTGGCCAACCTCTGCAAGGAGGTCATCGAGCATGAGCGCATCAAGACGACCGAGGCGAAGGCCAAGGCCGTCCGGCCCGAGGTCGAGCAGCTCATCACGCTCGCCAAGCGCGGCGACCTCCATGCGCGGCGCCAGGCGCTGAGCGCGCTCGGCCAGGACAAGTTCACGGTCTACAAGCTCTTCGACGAGGTCGCGCCGCGCTACGCGGAGCGCCCGGGCGGCTACACGCGGATCCTCAAGCTCGGGCCGCGCCGCTCGGACGCGACCGAGATGGTCTACCTCGAGCTCGTCTGACGCCGGCGCGCGGGGTCAGGCGGCGCCCGCGGTCGTGAGCCCGAGCGGGCCGGAGGCGTCACGCCGCGCCGGACCCGGGACGACGAGGACCGGGCGGGGTGGGGTCGACCACGAGCGCCGACGACACGCTGCCGAGGAGCGTGCCCAGGAGCCGCCCGCGCCCGCGCGAGCCGCAGACGAGCACGTCGAGGGCCGGCGCCGCCTCGGCCAGCGCGTCGGCGGGCCGGCCCTCGTGCACGACGCACGCGGCTCCGGGCGCGAGCTCGGCCGCGGCGGACTCGGCCGTCGCCAGCAGCTTCTCGTCGCCGACCGCGTGCAGCTCGACGCGCGCGCCCGCCCGGGCGGCGAGGCGAGCCGCGGCCGTGACGGCGAGGCGGCTGGCGTGGGACCCGTCGAAGGCGACGCCGACGACGGCGACCGCGCGCGGCAGTCGCCGCGCGCGGCGTGGCGCGACGGCGACGGGGCAGCGGGCGCCGCGGACGACCGTCCGCGCCACGCGCGCGCGCACGTCGGGGCCGACGACGATCGCCGCGGCGTCGCGCGCGACGGCGAGCGCGACGAGCTCCTCGGCGGCGTCCTGAGCGGGGAGCGAGCTGCGCTCGGCGTCGAGGCCGAGCCGGTCGAGGAGCCGCTCCAGGCCGTGCTCGGCGGCGCGGGAGCGCCGAACGTTCTCGGCGCGCGGAACCTGCCGCGCGGAGAGGGCCACCGGCTGATAGCGGTAGGCGGTAGCGACGTGGAGCGGGAGCCCGAGCAGCCGGGCCAGGCGTTCCCCGAGCACCACCGGTGCCGTGGCGTGGCCGTCGTAAGCGGCGAGGATCGGATGCGCGGCCGTCATCGGTTGCCAGCCTACGCGGGCTTCGCGCCGGTCGATGTACGCGGCCCGGGCGTGGCGCGCGGCCCGCCTAGACTCGGCGCGCATGCCCGCGACGCGGCTCGACCTCGAGTACGACGGGACCGCGTTCGCCGGCTGGGCGCGCCAGCCCGGCCTGCGCACGGTGCAGGGGGAGCTCGAGCGCGCGCTCGCCGTCGTGCTGCGCCGGCCCGTGGCTGTGACGGTGGCCGGGCGCACGGACCGCGGCGTCCACGCCTGGGGGCAGGTCGCCTCCCACGCCGGGCCCCCGGCCGCGGCGCGCGCGCTCAACGGGGTCCTCCCGGCCGACGTCGCCGTGCGCGCGAGCGCGCCCGCGCCGGAGGGCTTCGACGCTCGCTCCGACGCGCGCTCACGCACGTACTGCTACCGCGTCCTGAACCGCGACCAGCGCTCGGCCCTCGAGCGCGACCGCGCGCTGTGGTGGCCGCACGGGGTCGATCGCGACGCGCTCCACGCCTGCGCCGCGCTCGTCCGCGGCCGGCACGACTTCACCGCCTTCACCCCGACCCGCAGCGACCACGTCCGCTTCGAGCGCGACGTCCACGATGCGCGCTGGGTCGAGCGCGGCGACGTGCTCGAGCTGTGGATCACCGCCGAGGCGTTCATGCGCCAGATGAACCGGATCCTCGTCGGAACGATGCTCCAGATCGCGGGCGGGCGGCGCAGCATCGAGAGCTTCGCCACGCTGCTGCTCGAGGCGCGGCCCCGCGCGGACGCGGGCGACTCGGCGCCGGCCCACGGCCTGTACCTCGCCTCCGTCCGCTACGCCGACGCCTAGGATGAATCAAGTGCGCGTGCTGCTGACCAACGACGACGGCATCGAGGCCGAGGGGCTGCACGCGCTGCGGCGTGCGCTGCTCGCCGTGCCAGAGCTCGAGCTCGCCGTGATCGCCCCCGACGGCAACCGCTCGGCGATGGCCCGCATGATCACCAC
>DATNGY010000408.1:0-8007 GCA_035605735.1 Solirubrobacteraceae bacterium | reverse complement strand
GACGAACCGGCTGCGGACCGAGGGCACCGACAACCTTCTCGCCGCCGCGCGCGCGGCCGGCGTGCGCGGGTTCGCCGCCCAGAGCTTCGCCAGCGCGCGGCACGCGCGCGTGGGCGGGATGGTCAAGACCGAGGACGACCCGCTCGACCCGACGCCGATGAAGGGCACGGAGAAGAGCCAGGCCGCGATGCGCTACCTCGATCAGGCGGTCACGGACGCCGGCGGCGTCGCGCTCCGCTACGGCGGCTTCTACGGCGCTTCCAACGACGCGCTGATCGAGCCGGTGCGCAAGCGCCGGTTCCCGATCGTCGGAGACGGCGGCGGGGTCTCCTCCTGGGTCCACCTCGACGACGCCGCCGCCGCGACGGTGCTCGCGCTCGAGCAGAACGCCGCCGGCATCTACAACGTCGTCGACGACGAGCCGGCGCCGGCGCGCGAATGGCTGCCGGTGCTCGCGCGGGCGCTCGGCGCCAAGCCGCCCCGCCACGTTCCCCGCCGGCTCGCGCGACTGGTCGCGGGCGACGCCGCGGTGATGCTGGGAACCGAGTCCCGCGGCGCCTCGAACGCGAAGGCCAAGCGCGAGCTGTGCTGGGAGCTGCGCCACCCCAGCTGGCGAGAGGGCTTCGCCGCCGCCTACGCATCGATCGCCGCGACGGACCGACCCACGTCGCATCCCGCCGCGAGCACGAGTCACTCGACGATCTGAGCGTGCGCGCGGCCGCCCGGAGCGATCAGCGAGATGCCGGCAGCAGCGGACGCATGAACGTGCGCTCGTAGCGGCGCACGCACCCGGAATCGTCGCGGATCCGGTCGGCCTCGACGAACTCCGGATCGACCCCGAAGCGCTCGCGATAGCGCTCGGGGGCCTCGACCCGGCGATCCCGGACGACAGTGGCGGTGCCGCGGCGCCGAGATCGAGCTTTGGCACCCATGCGGTGCATAAGCTCGATCTCACGCCCCGACGCCGGCCGACCGTCACGTTCGCCAGTCGCCGTCCCCCTCGCGGATGGCGCCGACGGAGGGACCCAGGTGCGCGCGTGGACCTCGCGCGCCGCCGTTGCTTCGGGCTCATCGGGTTGTCGCCGGCGTCGAACGCCGCCGCGATCAGCGCGTGGATCTCCTCGGGGCTTCTTGCGGACGTGCGCGCAACCTCGAGCCAAGCTCCGCGGGCGCGACCATCCCACGATCCTGAGGGACCTCAGCGTCCCGAATGCCACAATCGATGGATGCCCGTTGCCTCACCAGAGCGCCTTCGCAGCGACCTCGTGCGGCTCCTGTACCGCGGCGGCGTGCGCGACTTCTCGCTCGGCGCCGCCCGGAGCCTCGCTCGCGCGGTGCCGTTCGATGGCGTCTGCGTGCTGACGATGGACCCGGCGACGGTGCTGCCATGACGAGCGCGTTCGTGACCGGCGGCTCGGGCTTCATCGGCGGCGCGCTCGTGGGCCGCCTCGTGGGCGAGGGCTGGGCCGTGCGCGCGCTCTCGCGCAGCGAGCGCTCGGACGAGCGGCTGCGCGCGCTCGGGGCCGAGCCCGTCCGCGGCGACCTCGCCGATCCGGCGGCGATGGCCGCCGGCGCCGACGGCTGCGACGTGGCCTTCCACGCCGCGGCGCACCTGGGCGACTGGGGCTCGTGGGCGGACTTCGAGCGCGACAACGTCGAGGGCACCGAGAACGCCCTCGCCGCCTGCGCGAAGGCCGGCGTGCGGCGCTTCGTGCACGTCGGCACCGAGGCAGCGCTGCTCGCCGGCGAGCCGCTCGTCGCCGCCGACGAGCGCGCGCCGCTGCGCTTCGACTCGGCCGCTCCGTACGCGGCGACGAAAGCGCGGGCCGAGGCGGCCGTCCTCGCCGCGAGCCGCCCGGGCTTTCAGACCGTCTCGATCCGCCCGCGCTTCGTCTGGGGCGCGGGCGACGCGACGCTCCTGCCCGCCCTGGCCGCGATGGTGCGCGCCGGGCGGTTCGCGTGGATCGGCGGCGGGCGCCAGCGCACGTCGCACACGCACGTCGACAACGCCGTCGAGGGCCTCGTGCTCGGCGCCACGCGCGAAGGCGTCGCCGGTCGCGCGTTCTTCGTCACCGACGGGGCGCCGACAGTCTTCCGCGAGCTCGTGAGCCGGCTGCTGGCCACGCAGGGCCTCGCGGCGCCGGACCGCAGCATTCCGCTGCCGCTCGCGAAGGCGGCGGCCGCCGCGGGCGAGACGGCGTGGCGCACGCTGCGGCTGCCCGGCCGGCCGCCGCTCACGCGCTTCGCCGTCTGGGTCGCGGGCCTGGAGTGCACGCTCGACACGACGCGGGCGCGGGCCGAGCTCGGCTACGCCCCGGTGCGTGGGGTCGACGAGGGCATGGCCGGCCTCGCGGCGCCCGCCGGAGGTGGTACGGTCGAGGGCGTCGCGACTGGCGCCTAGAGGTGGAACCGACCACCGGGAAGCGACGAGCCACGCACCGCCGCAGCGCCTGGGCACCCCGACCGAACGCCGCCACGAGGAGGAGCCCGTGTCCGATCTGACCCCCGATTTCTTCAACCGCCCGCTCGCCGAGGTGGACCCGGAGATCGCCGACGTCCTCGCCCGCGAGCTCGACCGCCAGCAGCGCACGCTCGAGATGATCGCCTCGGAGAACTTCGTGCCCGAGGCCGTCCTCGAGTGCCAGGGCAGCGTGCTCACGAACAAGTACGCCGAGGGCTATCCCGGCAAGCGCTATTACGGTGGCTGCGAGTTCGTCGACATCGCCGAGCAGCTCGCGATCGACCGCGCGAAGGCGCTCTTCGGCGCCGACCACGTCAACGTCCAGCCGCACGCCGGCGCGCAGGCGAACGCCGCCGCCTACCACGCGCTGTTGCAGCCGGGGGACACGATTCTCGGCCTCGCGCTCCCGCACGGCGGGCACCTCACGCACGGGATGAAGCTCAACGTCTCGGGCCGGCTCTACGACATCGCGCCCTACGAGGTCTCGCGCGAGACGAGCCGGATCGACATGGACGCCGTCGAGCGCATCGCGCGCGAGCGCCGGCCGAAGCTCATCCTCGCCGGCTGGAGCGCGTACCCGCGCTTCCTCGACTTCGAGCGCTTCCGCGCGATCGCCGACGAGGTCGGCGCGCTGCTGATGGTCGACATGGCGCACTTCGCAGGCCTCGTGGCCGGCGGCGTCCACCCGAACCCGGTGCCCTACGCGGACGTCGTGACGTCGACGGTGCACAAGACGCTCGGCGGCGCGCGCGGCGGGATGATCCTCTGCCGCGAGGAGTACGCGAAGGCGATCAACTCGGCGGTCTTCCCCGGCCAGCAGGGCGGCCCGCTCGAGCACGTCATCGCCGGCAAGGCCGTCGCCTTCCGGATCGCGCAGACCGAGCTCTTCGCCGAGCGCCAGCGCCGCACGGTCGCGGGCGCGCAGGCCGTCGCCCGGGCGCTGCTCGAGGCCGGCCACGGCGTCAACGTCCTCACGGGCGGGACCGACGTTCACCTCGTGCTCGTCGACCTGCGCGAGTCCGAGCTCGACGGAAAGCAGGCCGAGGACCGCCTGCAAGACGTCGGGATCACGGTCAACCGCAACGCGGTGCCGTTCGACCCGCGCCCCCCGATGGTCACGAGCGGCCTGCGCGTGGGCACGAGCGCGCTCGCGACCCGCGGGCTGCAGGAGGACGACTTCAGCGAGGTCGGGCGGATCATCGCGACCGCGCTGACGCCCGCCTTCGAGGACGCGCGGGCCGAGCTCGCCGAGCGCGTGACTGCGATCGTCGAGCGCTACCCGCTCTACGAGAACCTGTCTGCGCCCGAGCGCGCGGTCGCCTGACAGCCGGTACAGCGGCGGCTCCTGCGATCCTTGCGCGTCGATGAGCCCCGACGCGCTCGACGCCGTCCTCGCCGGCGCCGCAGCTCTTGCGGTCACCGCCGCGCTCACGCCGTTCGCCGGCCGCCTCGCCCGTCGCCTCGGCGCGGTCGACGAGCCACGCGCCCGCGGGCTCGCCGAGCAGGACACGCCGCTGCTCGGCGGCCTGGCGATGCTCGCGGGCGTCCTGCTCGCGGCGCTCGTCTGGCTGCCGCGGACGACGACGCTCGACGCGATCCTCGTCGGCGCCGTCGTCATCACGCTCGTCGGCGCGGTCGACGATCTCGTCGACCTGCCGGCCGCGGCGAAGCTCGCCGGCCAGGTCGCGGCGGTCGCGATCCCCGTGGCCAACGGGCTGACCGTCGACGCGATCACCGTTCCCTTCCTGCACCGCGTCGACCTCGGCGACCTCGGCGCCCCGTTGACGCTCGTCGGCATCGTCTTCCTGATCAACGTCGTGAACTTCTCCGACGGCGTCGACGGCCTCGCCGCCGGAGTCGTCGCGATCGCGGCGCTGTCGTTCACGGTCATCGCGTTCGACCTCGACAAGGCTTCGGCCGGCGTGCTCGCCGCGATCGTCGCGGGCTGCGCGCTCGGCTTCCTGGTCCACAACTTCCACCCCGCGTCGGTCTTCATGGGCGACTGCGGCTCGAACCTCCTCGGCTTCCTGCTCGGCGCGGTCATCGTCGAGGGCACGCTGAAGACGAACGCCCTCATCGCGCTCGTCGGGCCGCTCGTCGTCCTCGCCGTCCCGTTCCTCGACACGGGCTTCGTGCTCGCCAAGCGGATCAAGTACGGGCGCCCGGTCTACAAGGCCGACCGCTGGCACTTCCACCACCGCATGGCCAACATCGGCTTCTCGCAGCGGCGGACCGTGCTCTACCTCTACGCGTGGATGATCGCGATGGGCGGCCTCGCCGTCGCGCTGCGCTTCATCCCCTACTCCGACGATCGCGGGCACCTGCACCTCGGCTGGGCGGCGCTGATGGCGGCGCTCTTCGCCGGCGTCCTGGCCGCGAGCGTCTACCTGGTCTACGTGCTCGAGATCCTGAAGTTCAAGCGCCTGGACACGATCCGGCTGCGCCGGACGCGACCCGAGGCGACCGAGGACGAGATCGAGGCCGACGTCGCCGAGGACCTCGAGACGGGCGAATGGGAGACGGTGGCCGAGTAGTGGCTGCTCGGGTCGCCGCCTGAAGAGTCGGGATAACCGCCCTTGTGCGATCCCCGGCGGTGTCCTACGGTCGGATGCGACCTTCCCACGGTGCGGAAGGAGGCGATTTCATGAACCGCGTGCAGACCAGGATCCCCGCGCAGCACACCGGCCCGACGGCCGGCACGTTCATGCGCGCCCGTACGCGGCTCGTGATCTCGGCCCTCTAGCGCGCCGAGGTCCGGGCCGGCCGCCCGGAGCCTCGAGCGCCTTCGACAGGCACCCCTCTCGGAACCGGGCGGCGCAGACCGTCCAACCGTTCCACCCCGAAGGAGTCCCGCGATGTATCAGCTCCTACACGAGCACCTCCAGGGCCATCCCGAGCTGCGGCCCGCGCTCGTCCGCCCGAAGCGGCGCGAACGCCGGCACCCGCCGCCACGGCCCCGGAACGCCGATCGCGCCTGACGCGATCGTCAGTCCGCCCGCCCCGCCGGCTGCCGTGCCGGCGGGGCGCGGCGGCATCTAGATTTGCGGCATGAACCGCTCCACGCTCGACGCGCTCGAGCCCTTCACGACGCTCGACGGCTCGACCATCCGCGAGATCGCGGGCGTCGGCGGCGGCGCCTCGGCCCCCGCGCGGGCGCAGAGCCTCGCCGAGGCGACCGTGCCCGCCGGGGGCGAGACCGTCGCCCACCTGCATCGCGAGACCGAGGAGCTCTACTTCTTCACGGCCGGCCGCGGCGAGATGCGCCTCGGCGACGAACGCGCGCCCGTGGCGGCCGGCGACTGCGTCGTCATCGCGCCCGGCACGCCGCACAAGCTCTGGTGCACGGGCGAGGCGCCACTCGTGCTGCTGTGCTGCTGCGCGCCGCCCTACCGCCACGAGGACACCGTGCTGCTCGAGGACGCGTAGGAGTGGGCGCCCGCCTGGCCATCATCTCCGACACGCACCTCCCGCGCGGGACGCGGCAGCTGCCGGAGGCCTGCCTGAGCCGGCTGCGCGCGGCGGATCGCATCCTGCACGCCGGCGACCTCGTCGCGCTCTCGTTCCTCGAGGAGCTGCGATCGCTCGGCCCGCCGGTCGACGCGGTTTACGGCAACATCGACGAGCCCGCGGTCCGTGCCGCCCTGCCCTCGGCGCGGATGATCGTCGTCGACGGGCGGCGGATCGCGATGGTCCACGACGGCGGGCCGAGCCGGGGGCGCCTCGAGCGCCTGCGCCGCCGCTTCCCCGACGCCGACGCCGTCGTCTTCGGCCACTCGCACATCCCGCTGCACGAGAGCGACGAGGCGCTCGGCCTGCAGATCTTCAATCCCGGCAGCCCCACGGACCGCCGTCGCAGTCCGATCCACGCGATGGGCGAGGCGACCGTCGACGCGGACGGCGTGCGGTTCATGCTGGTGGACCTCGGCGCCTGAGCGTAGGATCGCGCGGATGTCCGAGACGCTGACGCCGCTGCAGGGCGAGCTGCAGACCCAGGTGATGGCCGCGATGTGGCGGCTCGAGGAGGGCACTGTCGAGGAGGTTCGACAGACGCTCCCCGAGCGCAACCGCGGCGCCTACAACACGGTCCAGACCGTGCTCAACCGGCTGGCCGAGCGCGGGCTGCTCACGCGGCGCCGCCGCGGGCAGCAGATCGTCTACACGCCGGCGCTGGCCGAGGCCGAGTACGTCTCGCGCGCGATCGAGCGCACGCTCTCGCGCGCGACGAGCGAGGCGCGCCAGGTCGCGCTCGCGCAGCTCATCGGCGGCCTGCCCGACGACGAGCGCGCCGAGCTTCGCAAGCTCGAGCGCGCGGTCGCGCGGAGGCGGGCGGAATGACCCTCGCCGCGCTCGCCCTTGCGGCGGGAGCGGCGATCGTCCTGCCCCACGCGCTCCGACTGCGTCGCGTGCACCCCGCGAGCGCGGGTGCGATCTGGGCCGCCGCGCTCGGTCTTCGCGCGCTCGCCGCCCTCGGCGCCGTCGCCACGCTCATCGTCCTCCTGCATCCCGCGCGCGCTCTCGGCGAGGTCGTCGAGTGGACCTGCGGCGCGCCCGTGCCTGCGAGCCACCACGTGCTGCACTCCGCCGTGGTCGCGCCGGCCGTGCTCGTCGCGGGCTCCGTGCTCGTCGCCGCCTGGCGCGTGGCTCGCGGGGCGCGCGCCGCCCGCGGGCTCGTGCGCGGCGCGGTCGGCCGGGGACCGGCGGGGAGCGTCATCGTGGGCGGGGACGACGTTGTGCTCGCGGCCGCGGGGCTCTCGCGCCCGACGCTGCTCGTCTCGGCCGGGGCCCTCGCGCGCCTCGACGACGCCGAGCTCGCCGCCGCGCTCTCGCACGAGCGCGGCCACGTCGTGCGCCGCCACCGCTGGGTGCTCCTCTACGCGGAGACGTGCCGAGCGCTCGCCCGCTTCCTGCCGGGGACGACGCGCGCGGCGCGCGAGCTGGCCTTCCACCTCGAGCGCGACGCCGATCGCTGGGCGCTCGGGCGCCACCCCGACCGGCTCGCCCTGGCCAGCGCGATCTGCAAGTCGGGCACGGCGCCCGCCGCGGCGACGGCGCTCGCCGGATCCGGCGGGGCCGTCGAGCGCGTCCAGGAGCTGCTCGAGCCCGTCCAGCGCACGGCGCGGCCGGCGCGGCCGCTCGCGGCGCTCGCCGGCGCGCTGGCCGCGCTCGTGCTCTGCGTCGCGATCGTGCTCCCCGCCGAGCTCGCGGCCGAGGCCGCGGGCCCGCCGCAGCTCGTGCACAGCTGCCAGCGCTGAGGCCTTGGCACCGACGCGCGATGGACGTGCGCTGTCGCGACGGACTGACCCCGCTCGGGTCGCCAGCGCTCACGCCGAAGCAGGTCGATCGCGCGACGCGCGGGTGGAAGCCCGCCTGCGCGTCCGACCACGCCGGCGCCCTCACCGCCACCGTCGTCAGCGTCGCCTGCCGGGAGATCGTTGACTAGCTTCGCCGGGGCTCAAGCCGTCCGGCTGCCGGACCCCGCGAAGGGATCCCTGGGTGTCGCGCGTCGCGGGGGGCGCGGCGGGCGGGCCTGCGCGGTCACCAAGCCG
>DATNGY010000407.1:0-4573 GCA_035605735.1 Solirubrobacteraceae bacterium | reverse complement strand
AGCTCGTTGACGTCCACGTGCGGGGGCTGCTCGACCGCGAACATCACCGCGCGCGCGACGTCCTCGGGCTCGAGCGCGTCCGTCGGGCGCTGATCGAAGAACGGCGTGTCGACCTGGCCGGGCTCGACGAGCGTCACGCGGATGCCGGTGCCGTCGACCTCCTGGCGCAGGCCCTCGCCCATGCTCGTGACCGCCCACTTCGTCGCCGAGTACAGCGAGCCGGGCAGCGCGCGGCGCCCAGCGACCGAGCCCGTCAGGACGTAGTGCCCGCGGCTCTCCCTCAGCGCCGGCAGCGTCGCGCGGATCGTCAGCGCGACGCCGAGCACGTTGGTCAGGACCATCGCCCGCCACTGCTCGGGGCTCTCCTCGAGGAAGCCGCGCTTGGCGCCGAAGCCCGCATTGGCGAAGACGACGTCGAGGCGCCCGAAGCGCTGGCGCGCCGCGGTCGCGAGCGCCTCCTGGTCGCCCCACGCGGTGACGTCGCAGCGCTGCGCGTGCGCGCGGTCGGGCCCGCCGAGCTCGCCGGCGAGGGCCGCGAGGCGCTCGGTCGAGCGCGCGCCGAGCACGAGCCGGAAGCCCGCCCGCGCGGCCGCGCGCGCGGTCGCGTCGCCGATGCCGCTCGAGGCGCCGGTGATGAGGAAGACGGGGTCGTCGCTGGTCATCGCTCTCCTAGAGTGGGCGGTCTCACGTGCTCTACGACAAGGCGCGCATCTTCGTCCAGGGCGGCGCCGGGGGCCACGGCGCCATGTCGTTCCGCCGCGAGGCCCACGTGCCGCGCGGCGGCCCGGACGGGGGCGACGGCGGCCGGGGCGGCGACGTCGTCCTGGCCTGCGACGACTCGACGCGCGACCTGCAGCCCTTCAAGCGCCGCGCGCACTTCAAGGCCGCGCGCGGTCGCCACGGCGAGGGCGCGCAGCGCCACGGCGCCGAAGGCCCCGATCTCGTCGTCCACGTGCCGCCGGGCACGGAGGCCGTCGACTGGCGCGGCACGCGCTTCGACCTCGTCGTGCCGGGCGGTCGGGTCGTCCTCGCGCGCGGCGGTCCCGGCGGTCGCGGCAACAAGCGCTTCGCCACCGCCGTGCGCCAGGCGCCGCGCTTCGCCGAGCGGGGGCTGCCCGGCGAGGAGGGATGGGTCGAGCTGCGGCTCAAGCTCCTGGCCGACGTCGGGCTCGTCGGGCTTCCGAACGCCGGCAAGTCGTCGCTGCTGGCGCGGATGACGCGCGCGGCGCCGAAGGTCGCCGACTACCCCTTCACTACGCTCGAGCCGGTGCTCGGCACGCTCGACGTCGGCGACCGCCAGCTCGTGCTCGCCGACATCCCCGGGCTGATCGCGGGCGCGAGCGAGGGCGCCGGCCTCGGCCACGATTTCCTCGCCCACGTCGAGCGCACTCGCCTGCTCGTGCACGTCCTCGACCTCGCACCGGTCGACGGCTCCGAGCCGGAGGCGAACTTCGCCGTGGTCGAGCGCGAGCTCGCCGAGCACGACCCGCGGCTCGCCGCGCTGCCGCGCGTGGTCGCCCTGTCCAAGGCGGACCTCGTGCCGGCGGCCGCCGCGCAGACCGCCGCGGCGGCGTGGCGGGCCCGGCTCGGCTCCGAGGTCGCGGTCGTCGTCACCTCGAGCGCGACCGGCCGCGGCCTCGACGAGCTCGCGGCGGAGCTGATCCGCCGCGTTCCCGTCGCGTCGCCCGCTCCGACAGCCGGCGCCCTCGCCGGCGAGGAGGCGCTGGCCGAGCACCGCGTCTTCCGCCCGGCGGCGCGCCGCGGCTGGCGCGTCGAGCGCACGGGCGACGGGGCCTTCCGCGTCAGCGGCGAGCCCGTCGAGCGCCTGCTCGCCCGCCACGACCTCGACAACGATGACGCGCTGGCCCACGTGGAGCGCCGCCTGCACCGGATGGGCGTCGTCCGCGCGCTCGAGGAAGCCGGCTTCGAGCCCGGCGACGACGTCGAGATCGGCGGCGTCGTGTTCGAGCTCGACCCGGGGTAGCGAGCCTTTGCGCCGCTCGCCCGCCGGCGTGCCGTACCGGTCGGCCCGGCGGGAAACGGCCCTCTAGAGTCAGGCGGTCCGTGGCGCGCCTGGTCATCAAGCTCGGGTCGAGCATCGTCGCCCGCGACGACGGGACGCTGCGCGCGGACGTTCTCGCTCGCGTCTGCCTGCAGGCCGCGGATCGCCACGCCGCGGGCGACGACGTCGTCCTCGTCACGAGCGGGGCGATCGCGCGCGGCATCGAGGTCATGGCGCTCGGGCCTCGCCCGTCGTCGGTCGAGGACCTCCAGGCGGCGAGCGCGGTCGGCCAGGGCAAGCTCTTCCGGATCTACGACGAGCTCCTGCGCGAGCGCGGGATCACGGCCGCCCAGGTGCTGCTGACGTTCTTCGACCTCAGCGCGCGCTCGCACTACCTCAACGCCCGCCGCACGCTGCGCCGGCTGCTGGACTGGCGCGTCGTGCCGGTCATCAACGAGAACGACACGACGGCCACGGACGAGATCTCCTTCGGCGACAACGACTTCCTCGCGGCGCAGGTCGCGATCCTAATCGGCGCGGACCTCGTCGTGCTCCTCACCGACGCCGAGGGCGTCTTCACGGCGGATCCGCGCACCAACCCGGCGGCGACGCTCGTGCCCGACGTGCAGGACCCGGCGGAGCTCGAGGGCCTGCAGATCGGCCACGCGACCTCGCCGCTCGGCTCGGGCGGCATGCGCTCAAAGGTCGTCGCGGCCGAGATGGCGACCGCCGCCGGGATTCCGGCGGTGATCTGCAGCGGCCTGGACCCGGCGGCGCTGCCGACCGTGCTCGCCGGCGGCCGCGCGGGCACCCGGTTCGCGGCCCAGCCGGCGCGCTTCTCGAGCTTCAAGCTGTGGCTGCGCTACGCGAAGCCGGCGCGCGGCACCGTCCTCGTGGACGCCGGCGCGGCGCGCGCGCTTCGCGACGGAGGCACGTCGCTCCTGCCGGTCGGCGTGGTCGGCGTGGAGGGCGACTTCGACGCGGGAGAGGGCGTCAACGTCGCCGAGGGCGGCGTCCTCGTCGGCAAGGGCATCGCGAGCTACTCGGCCGACGAGCTGCGGCGCGTGGCGGGGCTCCAGAGCGCCCAGGTGCGCGAGATCCTGCCGCGTGCGACCGACGAGGCGGTCCACCGCGACTACTTCGTCCTCGTCTGAGCGCGCCGTCACTACCCTTCGGCCATGGCCACCACCGCCCAGTCGGTCGCCGAGCTCTGCCGGGCCGCCCGCGACGCGTCGCGCGTCCTGGCCACGCTCGACACCCGCACGAAGGACGCGGCCCTGCACGCGATCGCCGATGCGCTCGTCGAGGCCACGCCCGAGATCCTCGAGCCCAATCAGCACGACCTGCAGGCCGGACACGACGCGGGCCTGGACCCGGCGCTGCTCGACCGCCTCGCGCTCGACGATGGGCGCATCGCGGCGATGGCTGCCGGCGTCCGCACGATCGCGGCGCTGCCCGACCCCGTCGGGGAGGTCCTCGAGGGCTCGCGGCTGCCCAACGGCCTGGAGGTGCGCAAGCTCCGCGTTCCCCTCGGCGTCGTCGCCGTCGCGTACGAGGCGCGCCCGAACGTGACGATCGACGCGGCCGCGCTGTGTCTGAAGTCGGGCAACGCGGTCGTGCTGCGCGGTTCGTCGTCGGCGGCGCGGTCGAATGCGGTCCTCGCGCGCATCGCGTCGGAGGCCGCCGCGGAGGCCGGCGTACCCGCGGACGCGATCGCGCTCGTGGCCGGCGGCGGCCGCGAGGCGCTCGCCGAGCTCGCGACCCAGGAGGGCGTCGTCGACCTCGTCATCCCGCGCGGCGGGGAGGGCCTGAAGGCGGCGTTGAAGGGCGTGGCCACGGTGCCCGTCATCTACGCGGCCTCGGGCAACTGCCACGTGTTCGTCGACGCCAGCGCCGACCTCGAGGCGGCTCGGGCGATCGTCCTCAACGCGAAGACGCAGCGCCCGGGCGTGTGCAACGCCGCCGAGACGCTCCTCGTCCACGCCGAAGTCGCGCCCGACTTCCTCCCGGTCGTGCTCGCCGACCTGCGCGACGCCGGCGTCGAGCTGCGCGTCGACGGCCGAACCCACGCCCTGTCCGGCGTCGAGCTCGCCGGGGTCCTCACCGACGCGACGGACGAGGACTGGGACACCGAGTTCCTCGCGCTCACGCTGGCCGTGCGCGTCGTGGCGTCGCTCGAGGAGGCCGTCGAGCACGTCAACGCCCACGGCAGCGGGCACTCCGAGGCGATCGTGACCCGCGACCTCGCGTCGGCGCGCGCCTTCGAGCGCGACGTCGACGCCGCGTGCGTCTACGTCAACGCCTCCACGCGCTTCACCGACGGCGGCGAGTTCGGGATGGGCGCGGAGATCGGCAACTCGACGCAGAAGCTCCACGCGCGCGGCCCCATCGGGCTGCGCGAGCTGTGCACGACTAAGTACGTCGTCCACGGCGACGGGCACGTGCGCTCGTGAAGGCCGCGACGGCCGGGCGGATCGCGGGTCGCGCGGGTGGGCGGGGCGCGGGTGGCCGGGTCGGGATGGGCGCGGGTGGCCGGGTCGCGACGGGCGCGTGTGGCCGGGTCGCGAGGGG
>DATNGY010000406.1:0-5838 GCA_035605735.1 Solirubrobacteraceae bacterium | reverse complement strand
CGGCCTTGGCCATCTTCGTCTCCGCGTCGTCGTAGAGCCGGCGGAGCTCCTGCTCGGGCGTCGGTCGGTCGTCAGCCATGTTCGAACGGTATGCCCTTTCGGGCTCTAGGATCAACGTCGATGGCCGACGGAGAACGAGCGGCGCGCCTCGGCGAGATCATCCGCCGCCAGCGCGAGCTGAGCGAGCTGTCGATGCGCCAGTTCGCCGACCTGGCCGGGATCTCGAACCCGTACCTGTCGCAGATCGAGCGCGGGCTCCGCGAGCCCTCCGAGCGCGTCCTCGAGGCCATCGCCGCGTCGTTGTCGAGCTCCGCCGACACGCTGCGCGAGCAGGCTGGGCTCGGGGCCGACGACGATGCCGAGCCCGAGACGCCCGCGGTCGTCGAGGCGATCCGCGCCGACCCCGCGCTCAGCGCCCGCCAGCGCCAGGCGCTGCTCGAGGTCTACCGCGCGTTCACGCGCTAGTGCCGTGTCAGGCGACGGGCGCCCGCCAGGGAGGGCGACCGTTGCCCGGCAGGGCGCTAGGTCGTGCGCTGGGCCTTCGGCGTGTCGCGCGGCGCGAGCTGCAGCTCGCGGTCGGCGCGCGGCACGCCGCCTGCGAGCTCGCGGCTGCGCTCGCGCTCGGCGTTGATCTCGACCCCGAACAGCAGCGCGAGGTTCGTGATCCACATCCACACGAGCAGCGTGACGATGCCGCCGAGCGTCCCGTAGGTCTTGTCGTAGGAGCCGAAGTGGGCGACGTAGAACGCGAACAGCGCCGACGCGATCAGCCACACGAAGACGGCCAGCGCGCTCCCGGGCGTGATGAAGCGAAAGCCCGGGACCTTCACGTTCGGCGCCGCGTAGAAGAGCACCGAGAACATGAAGATCACCGCGAGCAGCAGCACGGGCCACTTCGCGATGTCCCAGACGGTGAGCGCGCTCGAGCCCACGCCGATCGAGCTCCCGATCGCGTCCACGATCGGCCCGGTGAGCACGAGTGCCAGCGCGACGAGCGCAAGCAGGACCACCATCGCGAGCGTGACGAGGATCTGCAGCGGGCGCAGCTTGAAGAACGAGCGCCCCTCGGGCGTCTCCCAGGCGACGTTGCACGCGCGCATGAACGCGCCGACGTAGGCCGAGGCCGACCACAGCGCGGTCCCCAGGCCGACGAAGAAGAGGATCCCGGCGGCGCTGCGGTGGGAGGTGATCGAGCGGATCGGGCCTGCGAACGTGTCGGCGGCGGACTGCGGGCCGAGCTTCGAGACGACGTCGGTGACCTGACGCGTGGTCGTCTGCGGGTCGCCGAAGAGGCCGAGCACCGACACGAGCGCGATGAGCGCCGGGAAGAGCGAGAGCAGGCCGTAGTAAGTGAGCGCGGCCGCCCAGTCGCTCATGTTGTCCTCCTTGAACTCGAGCGCCGTTCGCTTCAACGTCGGCCACGCGCCGGTCCGGGCGTCGGTTCCCGTCGGCGCGTAGTCGGCGCGGGTCGGCTCGACCTTCTCGACGTCCTCGGCCATCTCGTCAGCCCCTCCGGTCGGGCTTCTCTTCGCCCGGCCACGAGCGCGGGCCACGAGATCTCGCGCTGGTCGGGCTCCGGGGCCTCCTCATTGGCGAACCGGCCCCAGAGGAACTCGAAGATCTTCGAGGCCACGAGGCCGGCGAGCAGGCTGATCACGAGCCGGAGGGGCGTGAAGGCGACCTTGCCCATCTCGTCGGCCTACCTGCGCCGCGCCCGCAGGAGCAGGAGGACGACGAGCGCGCCCGCGGAGGCTGCGGCGACGGCCGCGGCGGGGTTCTCGCTCGCCGTTGTGCGCACGCGGTCACGGGCCTGCGTCGCACGCTCGGGCGCGGTCTGGATCGTGCGCCGGGCCGCGGCCGCGGTCTCGTTCGCCTTCTGCTGGGCGGCGGCGCGCGACTCTTCGACCTTCTGCTTCGCGGCGGCGCGTGTCTCGTCGACCTTCTGCTTGGCCTGCGCCTTGACGTCGGCCTTCTCCGCGAGCGCCGCGACCGTGTCGCCGAGGTCCTCGCGCGTCTGCGCGATCTCGGCCTCGATCTGCTCGGGCTCCGTGGCCGGATCGTCGCCGGCGCTCCTGCTGCTCTCAGCCATGCCGCCCCTCCTTCGCCGCGGTCTTCGCTGCCTCGATGTCGTGCTTGGTGCTGTCGATCGCCCGCTCGGGCACCGGCGGCGAGCCGCGCTGCACCCGCTTCTTGCCGACCAGGGCCATGACGCCGGCGACGAGCGCGAGGACGACGGCGACGATGAGCGCGGCCACCCACCCGGCCACGGCGGTCGCGAGCGCGAGGATCGCCGCCGCCACGAGCGCGCCCAGCGCGTAGAGTCCGACGACCCCGGCGGCTCCGAACGCTCCCACGCCGATGCCCAGCTGCTTGCCCTTCTGGCTGACCTCGGCCTTGGCGAGGGCCACCTCCTGGCGCGCGAGCAGCGTCGTCTGCTCGGTCAGCCGCTGGACGAGCTCGGCGAGCGACGCCCGCTCGAGGTCGGGCGCGGTCGTGTTCGTCACGGGTCCTTCGTCTGATCGCATCTTCTGCTCCCTGGCCGCAACCGGGTCCGTTCGGACCACTACGGGTCTCGCAATACCTTGCGCGGCGGCTCGCAAACCCGCGATTGCGAGCCGCCCCCGCGACGAGCAGCGGAGGAGCGGGCGCTACGCCGCCGGGAGCGGCCGCTCCACCGGCGTCGCTGCGCGCGCGCGCCGGCGCGCCGTCGAGGCCTCGAGCTTCGGCCGGTGCTTCGAGTGCTCGAGGACCGAGCCCATGACCACCGGCCAGTGGTCGCGCAGCGCCTCGGTGCCCATGAAGAGCCCGAGGTGGCCGCCCGTGGTCGTGCGCTGCGTGATGTGCCTGCGCGGCGTCGAGACCGCGTCGGCCAGCGCGAAGACCTGCTCGGGCGGCGTGATGTGGTCCTCGGCGCCGGCCAGGAGGTTGACCGGGCACGTGATCCGGCCGAGGTCCACGTGGCGGCCGCCGATCTCGAGCGTGCCCTCGATGAGCCGGTTGTCGCGGAACAGGTGCTCCACGAGCCAGAGGTAGAACGGCCCCGGCAGGTCCTGCGTGTGCTTGAACCAGTCCTCGAATGCGCGGTAGCGCTCGACGTGGTGGGCCTCGCTGACGTTGGCCAGGAGCTGCAGCTGGCGGCCGATCTCGCTCTCGGGGCGGATGACGATGAAGCCGCCGAGCAGGAAGTCGCCCTTCAGGACGCCGCCGCCGAGCGCGACGAGCGCGCGGTAGAAGGTCAGGTCGCGGTCGGCCAGCGCCTGCGTGCTGTCGTAGATGATGGCGTCGCCGGCGTGGAAGTCGATCGGCGCCCCGGCGATCGTCAGCGTGTTGACGCGCTCGGGCTCGAGCGCCGCGTAGATCGTCGCCACCCACCCGCCCTGGCAGTCGCCGACGAGGTTGACCGGACCGTCGCCGCCGACCTGTCGGACGGCCGCGTCGACGTCCGCGAGGACGTCGTCGATCGTCGCGTCCTTCGTCTCCTGCGTGGCGCCGATCCACTCGAGCGCGAAGAGGTGATCGAGCCCTTCGGCGCGGATCGTGCGCATCTGGCTCTGCTGCGGGCTGAAGTCGACGATCGACGAGTCGTGGCCGGCCTGCGGCGGAAGCACGAGCGTCGGGATGACGCGGGTCGCGCCCTCGGGCGTGAAGTCGCGCAGCGCGGTGAGCGGCGTCCGGCGCACGACGCGCGGGTGGGAGGCCCAGCCCGGCCGACGCCGGTCGGTCATGTGCTGCCACCATCGCACCGTGTCCAGCGCCACGTCCGCCGGCGTGCGCCGGGCGGCGAGCGCCGCCGTCCACACGCCGGTCGTGCCCGCGAGGGTCGCGCCCCATGTGTTCAGGGCGGCGTCGAGGACGCGCAACGAAGGAAGCCCAGCGAGACTCGGAGCCGTCATATGAACGCAACCGTACCGCCAAACGGCAAAAATGAACAATCCGTCATAATTACGGGCGCGGCCAGCGGCATCGGCCGCGCCATCGCCCAGCGCCTTCACGACGACGGTCTGCGCGTCCTGGCGGTCGACCTCGATCCGCCGGACGACGGGCCCGGCGAGCCGCTGGCCGCCGACCTCACGACGCGCGAGGGCAACAAGGCCGCCGTCGACGCGGCGCTCGAGCGCTTCGGCCGCCTCGACGCGATCGTCCCCAACGCCGGCTTCCAGCACGTCGCCCCGGTCGCCGAGTTCCCGGAGGACCGCTGGGATGCGCTGCTCGCGATCCTGCTGACGAGCCCGTTCCTGCTCGCGAAGTACGGCTGGGAGGCGCTCAGGGAGACGGGCGACGGCCGGATCGTCGTCATCGCCTCGGTCCACGGCCTCGTCGCCTCGCCGTTCAAGGCCGGCTACGTCTCCGCCAAGCACGGCGTCCTCGGGCTCGTGAAGACGCTCGCGCTCGAGGGGGCCGCGCAGGGCATCAGCGTCAGCGCGGTCTGCCCCGCGTTCGTGCGCACGCCGCTCGTCGAGAAGCAGATCGCCGATCAGGCCCGCGCCCACGGGCTGCCGGAGGACCGCGTGCTCGAGGACGTGATCCTCCAGCCGCACGCGGTCAAGCGGCTCATCGAGCCCGACGAGGTCGCGGGGACGGTCGCGTTCCTCCTCGGCCCGTCGGGCCGGGCGTTCACCGGGGCGCCGGTGACTATGGACCTGGGGTGGTCGGCGCGCTGAGGAAGCGCGCGACCGCGGCGTCGGCCCCGGGTGCGTCGGTGAAGTACAGGTGCGCCGCGCCGGGCAGCCGCTCGACCCGGGCGCCGGGGATGCCGGCGGCGAGGAGCTCGCCGTTGGCGGGCGGGAGGAGGCGGTCCTCGGTGCCGTGGAGGACCAGCGTCGGCGCGTCGATCGCGCCGAGCTCGGCGTGGGCGTCGTGGCCCAGCGCGGCCGCGAGCTGCGCGGCGTACGGGGCGGGCTCGATCGGGAAGCGCAGGCGCTGCTCGATGTCCTCGGCGATGCGCTGGCCGTGCTCGCGCCGCGTCGCGGGCGCGTAGTTGTAGGGCACCGAGGCCCACACCGCCTCCTCGGCGGGCATCTCGGCGCGCCGCCGCAGGAAGGCCTGCGTGTCGCCGTCGGCGGCGATGGCGCGCGGCCCGCCGGGCGTCGACGCCCCGAGCACGAGGCGGTGGACCCGGTCGGGGTGGCGCAGGGCGATCCGCTGGGCGATCATGCCGCCGAGCGAGATGCCGTAGACGTGCGCGGCCGGCTCGCCGGCCGCGTCGAGGACCGCGACGGCATCGTCGGCCATCGAGTCGATCGAGTACGGCCCTGGCGGGCGCCCGCTGCGCCCGACGCCGCGGTTGTCAAAGGTCAGCACGCGCAGGCCGGCGCCGGCGAGGACGGGCACGGTCCGCCACCAGCCGGTGGCGTTCATGCCCAGCCCCATGACGAGGAGCACGGGCGCGCCTGCGCCCGTGCTCTCCCAGTACAGCTCGACGTCGCCCCGTCGGGCGACGGCCACGGCTACTTGATGAGCTCGCGACCCGTGTTGACCCAGAGCTTCGTCAGCTCGCGGTTGTAGCGCGCCTGGGCGTCGATGACGCTCGAGAGCCACTCGACGTCGGTCTGGTGGGCCGTGCGCTCCTGCAGCTCGACGACCGAGAGGGCGGCCTTCTCGTAGGCGTCGAGGTACGCGCGGCCAGCGGTCTTGCCGGCGTCGAAGATGCGCTCGTTGAGAACGCGAAGCTGCTCGGTGGGGGCGTCCTTCGTCGTGTTGTTCGTGGTGGCCATGTGGTCTGCTCCTGTGTAGTTGGTACTGCTTGCAGATTAGCAGCACGTCCAGCTAACAGCAAGCACCCTGCGTTCGCTTGCGAACGCCCGCGCCGACGCGCGAGGATGCCGCCATGACCACCGG
>DATNGY010000405.1:0-4315 GCA_035605735.1 Solirubrobacteraceae bacterium | reverse complement strand
CCTGGTCGTCGCCGACCCGCTTCAGGGACAGGGGCTCGGCACGATCCTGGGCCGCGCGCTCGCCGACGCCGCCCGCACGCGCGGCGTGACCCGCTTCACCGCCACGATGCTGCCCGAGAACGTGCGCGCGCAGCGGCTCTTCGCCGGCATCTCCGACCACCTCGAGACCGCGCTGCGCGGCGGCGTCTACGAGCTGTCGGCGGCCCTGGCCGCGTGAGGCGAATGGACGCAGGTCTCATAACGACCCAGCTCGCCGCGCGGCCGTCGGCCCGGCGCCGGCACGAGCGCCTGACGGGCATCGTCGCCGCCATGGCCCGGCAGACGGTGACCGCGAGCTTCGAGATCATCGCCTGGGACGAGCGGCCGGCCGGCGTCGAGGGTCACGGCGCCGCCGTCGTCCGCAGGCGCTTCCGCGGTCCGCTACAGGCGACCAGCGTCGCCGAGCTGCTCGCGGTCGAGACCGCGCACGGCACCAGCTACGTCGCCTCGGAGCGCGTCGAGGGCACGCTCGACGGCCGCTCCGGGAGCTTCGTGATCCAGCACGGAGGGATCACCGGCGCGGGCCCCGGCCGCACCTTCGGCCACGTCGTCCCCGGCTCGGGCACCGGCGATCTCGAGGGCCTCATGGGCGACGCGGCCTTCGCCCGCGACGACTCGGGCACGCGGCTCACGCTGAGCTACAAGCTCTAGCGCTCCTCCTCGTCGCTGTCCGCCCCTCCCTCGCGGATGTCGTCGGCGACGCGGCGCTTGAACGGCTCGAGCTTCTCGAACAGCTCGTCCGGCGGGATCTCCTCGGTCGGCTTGTCCGTGCCGAGCAGCCACGGCGCGGCCTCGACCGCGGTGCCCCAGCCGACCTGGTCGGGCTCATCCTCGCCGCCGCCCTCGGCCGCCCCGGCGTCGCCGCCCGCGGCGGGCCCGATCGCGTCGAGGTAGACGTTCGTGAAGTTGCCGCGCTGCTCCTCGTGGAAGGCGATGTGTGCGCGCTTGCCCTCGAAGGCGCCGGCGGCGTCGCCGATCCGCTCGCGGAAGGTCGTGTACTCGTTGCCGTCGGCGTCGCGCACGACGTACCGCGTCGCCCCCGAGCGGGTGCTGACCTGCTGCACGTCGGCGACGACGATGTCGCGCTCCATGTCCGGGGGATACCCGTTCGGAGCGACGGAGGGACGCCGAGCGTCGCCGCGAACCTGACGACGGTGGGAGACACGTTCGACACGGCGCGTCTGGAGGCCTTCGCGACGGCGTCTTCGCGATCGCGATCACGCTGCTCGTCCTCGAGATCACCGTGCCCGCCTCCGCGTTCGACGACCTCTGGCGCGGGATCGCGCACCAGTGGCCCTCCTACCTCGCCTACGCGACGAGCTTCTGGACGATCGGCGGCCTGTGGGTCGTGCACCACGGCATCTTCCGGCGCCTGCGGCAGGCCGACCTGACGGTGCTGCGCCTCAACCTGCTCCTCCTCATGGTCGTGTCGTTTCTGCCCTTCCCCACGCGGCTGATGGCCGAGGCGCTGCGCGAGCCGGGCGCCGAGCAGACCGCCGTGCTCTTCTACGGCGCGACGCTGTTCGTCATCACCGCGGTCATCGCCGCGATTGGCCGCTACGCCGCGAGCCGCCCGCAACTGCGCGACGAGGGCGTGGTGCGCGACGACTTCGTCGCGGTCGTCGCGCGGGCCGAGCCGAGCCTGGGCTTCTATGCCGTCGTCCTCGTGCTCGCGCTGCTCGCGCCCGAGGTCGCGGCGTTCGGCTTCCTCGTCATCGCCGTGCTCGCGGTGGTGACCCCGAGCGGCGTGCTGCCCCTGTGGCGATCGCGGCGTACAGGCTGATCGTCCGCCGCCGCGGCGCCACCGAGCGCCGGCGCTTCGACGCGCTCTCCGAGGCGCTCGACGCGCTCGAGTCCGCCGTCGACGCGCTCGCCCCGGGCGAACGGCGGCCCACCGAGCGCGCGCTCGCGCGCGATGTCGCCCCGGTCGCGCAGGTCGCCGTGCGCGCGGAGATCGCCGGGCCGCGCGGGCTGCGCGGCGGCGTCGATCTGCGCGGCGACGGCTCGACGGAGGCGTTCACCGGCCGCGTCCGCCGCCGCCTCGTCGAGCGCCGGCCCGGCGAGACGGCCTACGAGGCGCTGCGCCGGGCGCTCGAAACGGATTAGGGCAGGACCAGCGCGCCGCCGTGCGTGCGCAGCCAGCGCTGCTGCTCGCGGTAGGCCGGGCGGTGCTCGGCCAGCAGCGCCCAGAACGTCGGGGAGTGATCGAGGTGGACGAGGTGGCAGGCCTCGTGCCAGATGACGTAGTCGAGGACGTCGGGCGGACCGAGGAGCAGGCGCCAGTTGAAGCTGAGCGCGCCAGCCGACGAGCACGAGCCCCAGCGCGTGCGCTGGCCGCGGATCGTCAGCGCGGTCGGCTCGCGGCCGAGCGCCGCGCACGCCTCCCGGACGCGCGGGGGGATCTCCGCGCGCGCCGCGCGGCGGAAGAAGCGCTCGACCGCCGCCCGCCCCGCGGCCCCGGCGGGCACGAGGAGCGCGTCGCCGCGGCGGTGCGCGCGCGAGCGGCCCGGCTCGGGGCGCAGGGCGAGGAGCTCGCCCAGATAGGGCACGTGCCCGGCCGGCACGGCGAGGCGCTCGCGCGCGGCCGACGCCTCCGCGAGGCGGCGCTCGATCCACGGGCGCAGCTCGGCGACCGCCGCCGCCGCCTCGCGCTGCGGCGCCCGCTGGGGCAGCGTGACGCGGACGCCGTCGTGCGGATCGACGGAGACGCGCACGCGCGTGGCGCGCGACGAGCGGTGAATCGTGTACTCCACGGGCCCGAGCCTACGGCGGCGCCAGGATCGATCGGCGCCTGCCAGGTGTGAGAAGCGCCCCCTGAGGGGGCTGGAGGGCGGCACGCGGCCCCGGCACGTTGTCGCCATGGCCACCCGTCGCACATATCAGCTCCCGATCGTCCGGGCGTCCCAACCCTCGAGCGCGCACCCGAGCCCCGAGAAGTGGGGGCACACCGCGCCCGCCGACCTCCGCTTCGCCGCGCTGCAGCGCCGGATGGTCGGCGTCTCGCGCGCCGAGCGCGCGAAGCGCCCCGGCCGCACGCTCGTGGTCGTTCCTTCGCGCACGATCGACAAGTGCCACGCGCCGGCCGCGGAGCATCAGGCCTACGAGGAGCGCCTGCTGTGCCTCGTCCTGATGCTCCGCGACCCCGGCCTGAAGCTCGTCTATGTGACGTCCTCGCCGGTCGCCCCCGCGATCGTCGAGTACTACCTCTCGCTGCTCCCGCGCGCAGTCCGTGGCAGCGCACGCGCGCGCCTGTCGCTGCTGGCCGCGAACGACGACTCGCAGCGTCCGCTGGCCGAGAAGCTGCTCGAGCGCCCGCGCGCGCTCACGCGCATCCGCTGGGCGATCGCCGACCGCGAGCTCTGCCACCTGGCGCCCTACACGACCACGACGCTCGAGCGCGACCTCGCGCTCGCGCTCGACGTCCCCATCTACGGAGCCGACCCGTGCCACGCCCACCTCGGCACGAAGAGCGGGGCGCGCCGGCTCTTCGCCCAGTCCGGGGTGGCGCACCCGCTCGGCGTCGAGGACGTCGCGAGCGCCGCCGACGCCGTCGCCGCGATCGCGCGCCTGCGCGCGCTGCGACCCGAGCTCGCCGAGGTCGTCGTCAAGCTCGACGACGGCGTCTCAGGCGAGGGCAACGCGATCGTCGACCTCCGCCGTCTCCCGGCGCCGGGCTCCGAGGGCGAGGCGGAGCTGATCGGCGAGCGGCTCGGAGCGATGGCGCTCGAGGCCGAGGGCGCGGGCGTCGAGGCCTACCTCGCCAAGCTGGCGGGCGGCGGGGTCGTCGAGGAGCGGATCGTCGGCGCGGAGCTGAGCAGCCCCAGCGTCCAGCTCGAGCTCACGCCGGCCGGCGGCGCCGAGGTCGTCTCCACGCACGACCAGCTGCTCGGCGGCCACAGCGGCCAGAGCTATGTCGGCTGCCGCTTCCCGGCCGAGGCGGCCTACGCCCGACAGATCACGGAGCTCGCCCGCCGCGTCGGGCGGCGGCTCGCGGACGCGGGCGTCATCGGGCGCTGCGCGATCGACTTCGTCGCCGTGCGCGAGCGCGGAGGCCAGTGGCGGCCCTACGCGATCGAGCTGAACCTGCGCAAGGGCGGCACGACGCATCCGCTGGCCGCGCTCGAGCTGCTCACGGGCGGCTCCTACGACGCCGACGCCGCGCGGTTCGTCACGCCGGCCGGCGGGCAGCGCCACTACATGGCCACCGATCACCTCGAGGCGCCCGAGCTGCGCAGGCTCGGCCCCGACGCGCTGACCGACCTCGTGGCCGGCGACG
>DATNGY010000404.1:0-4468 GCA_035605735.1 Solirubrobacteraceae bacterium | reverse complement strand
TCGAGGGCGTAGCGGGCGGCCCCCGCGTGCACGGCGACGACGACGATGCCCACCGCGGCGGCCACCGCGGACACGAACCCGAAGGCCGCGCCGAGGCCGGGCCCCGGCGCGGGCGCCGGCTCGTTGCGCTCGCGGACGGCGAGCACCGCGCGCGCGAGCGAGGTCCACGTGCCGGCCACGAGGAAGCCGGCGAGCACGTCGGACGGGTAGTGCCAGCGCAGGACCATGACCGCGTAGCCGACGGCGAGCGCGAACGTGCCCCCCACCACGACGGCGAGCGCCCGCAGCCGCGGCGGGGCGACGAGCACGGCGCAGAGCGCGAGCGTCATCGCGGCCGTGGCGTGGCCGCTCGGCCAGGCGAGGCGATCGGGACCGCCCTCGCCCATCACGTCGAACACGCGCGGCTCGGAGCAGAGGTGCTTGAGCAGCAGCGTGGTCAGTCCGGTGACGACGAGCAGGGCGACGACGGCGACGGCGCGCTGGGGGCGCCGCCGTGCGATCGCGACCGCCGCCAGCGCGAGTCCGGCCAGCGCGTATGGGCCCTCGTCGGCCAGGTGCGCGACGCGGTCGACGAGCGCGTTCACCGACGGCCGCGAGAGGCCCACGAACGCGTCCAGTACGCCGGCGTCGCGCGCCTGCACGCCGCCGACGCCGAGGGCGAGGAAGCCGACCACGGCGAGCGCGACCGCGCACGCGAGCGCGGCTCCGAGCGCGACGAGCGGACGGCGGTCCATGGACCTAGGGTACCCGTGGGATCCGTTAGCGTCCGCAACGATGGGACGGTTCGCCCGCGGCTGGCAGATGACCAAGCAGAGCTGGGCCGTCGTCAAGGCCGACCGGTCGCTGCTGGTCTTCCCGGTCGTCGCCGCGGGCGCCGGCATCGCGGCCTCGATCGTCTTCTTCGGCGCAGGCGCGGGCGTCATCGCCGCGAGCGGGAACGACTGGATCGGGATCCCGTTCCTCGTCGTCGGGCTCTACGTCCTCGTGGTGATCGGGATCTTCTGCAGCGTGGCGCTGAGCGCGTGCGCGTCGCGCGCGCTCGAGGGGCACGACACGACGGTCGCGGAGGGGCTCGCGGCCGCGCGCTCGCGGCTCGACGTGATCCTCGCGTGGGCGGGCGTCCAGCTCGTCGTCGGCGCGCTGATCTCCGCCCTCCAGGCGCTCCTGCGCGACGGCGCCGGCCAGATCGTCAGCGCGCTCGTGGGCGGCATCGCGAACCTCGCCTGGACGGTGGCGACGTTCTTCGTGATCCCCGGCATCTCGCTCGAAGTACTCGGCCCGCGGGCGGCGTTGAAGCGTTCGACGCACGTCATCCGCGAGCGCTGGGGCGAGGGCGTGTCGGGCACGGTGGCGGTCGGGGCGATCGTCTTCTTCGCGGGCATCCTCCCCGGCGGCCTGCTCATCGCGATCGGCGTCGGCGTCTCCTCGACCTCGGCGGCCTTCGCCGTGATCCTCATCGTGCTCGGCGCGGTCATCGTCGGCGTCGCCGCGCTGCTGCAGACGACGATCATGACCGTCTTCAAGGTCGCGCTCTTCCGCTTCGCGACCGAGGATCGCGTCCTCGGCGGCTTCGAGCGCCCGCAGCTCGAGACCGCGTTCAGGCCTCGCCGGCGGCGGCTATAGCGCGTCGCACGCGCACCGCCTGCGCGGCGAGCACGGCGACGAGGATCGCCAGCCCGGCTGCGAGCGCGTAGTGGGAGATGGCCTGCGCGACGTCGACGGCGCTCGTGCCGCCGGCGTAGCCGGCGCCCACGAGCAGCGCGATCCACGGCAGCGCGCCGAGCAGGTCGAGGAGCAGGAACGTCGCCAGGCGCATCCGCGTCCAGCCCGCCGCGGCGAAGATGAGCGCGCTCGGCACCGGTAGGAAGTAGGCGCCGAGCACCGCGCGCCGGCCGTAGCGCCGCGTCCACCGCTCGGTTCGCTCCAGCGCGCGCGCGGCGCGCGGCCCCCGCCCGGCGATGAGGCGCAGCGCGGGCTCGCCCCAGCGCCGCCCCGCCCACCAGAAGAACGGGTCGAAGAGCATGATGCCGGGGATCGCCGCGAGGACCACCAGCGCCAGCGGCGCGCGCCCGACGCTCGCGAACGCGCCGCCGGTCACGATCGCGGCGATCGAGCCGGTCAGCGCCTCGAGGAGCACCGGGTGGGTCGCGAGCAAGGCGGGGACGAGCGGCGCCAGCGCGATCGACGAGACGACGCAGAGCGCGAGGCCCGCCGCGCAGGCGACGTCGGCGGGGCGGGCCTTGCGGCCGGCCCAGGGCGAGCTGCGGGTGGGCGGCGTCGTGGCGGCGATCCGCACAGTGTGCCCGAGCACGCCGTGAACGCCCAACGCGTGGTCCCCACGCCGCCGTTGCGGCGATCCACGGATGCCGGCTGGGCGGGCCGCGGTAGCCTCCTGCCATGGCACCAGAACCTCTGCGCGTGGTCATCGCGGGCGGCGGCGTCGCCGGCCTGGAGGCGCTCCTCGCGCTTCGGGCGCTCGCCGGCGAGCGCGTCGAGCTCACGCTCGCCGCGCCCCAGCCCGACTTCGTCTACCGCCCGCTCGCGGTCGCCCAGCCCTTCGCGCTCGGATCGCCCCGGCGCACGCCGCTGACGGCGGCCACCGACGACACGGGCGCCGAGTTCGTGCAGGCCGGGGTGACGGCGGTCGACACCCAGGCCCGAACGGCCGAGCTGGACGACGGCCGGCGGCTCCGCTACGACGCGCTGGTCCTCGCGACCGGGGCCGACGCCGAGCCGGCCTTCGTGCACGCGATGACGTGGACGGATCGCTCCGGCGTCGACGCCGTGAGCGGCCTCATGCGCGACCTCGAGGAGGGCTACAGCGGCAGCCTGGCCATCGTGATCCCCTCGGGCCCGGGATGGCCGCTGCCCGGCTACGAGCTCGCGCTCCTCATGACCCGTCAGGCGTGCGGGATGGCGATGGAGCCGCGCGTCACGCTCATCACCCCCGAGCAAGCGCCGCTGGCGGTCTTCGGCCCGCGCGCCTCCGAGGCCGTCCGGACCGAGCTCGACGAGGCGGGCGTGCAGCTCGAGGCGGGCGCCTACGCCGAGGTCGAGCGGGGCGCGGTCACGGTGCGCCCGTCCGGCCGGCGGATCACTGCCGACCGCATCGTGGCGCTCCCGCGCCTGCGCGGGCGAGCGCCGAAGGGCGTGCCGGCCGGGCCCGAGGGCTTCATCGCCGTGGACGACCACGGGCGGGTCGTGGGCGCCGAGCACGTCTGGGCGGCCGGCGACGGCATCGACTTCCCTGTGAAGTTCGGTGGGCTCGCGGCCGCCCAGGCCGACGCCGCGGCGGCGGACATCGCCGCCGACGCCGGCGCGCCCGTCGAGCGCGAGCCGTTCCGGCCTGTGCTGCGCGGACGGTTGCTCACGGGGCGGCGCGAGCAGTATCTGCGCTTCGACGCGGGCGGCGGAGCCGGCGAGGGCGAGACCGCGCCGCACCCGCTGTGGTGGCCGCCCAGCAAGATCGCGGGCCGCTGGCTGGCCCCGTGGCTGGCCGCCCGCGACGGCGACGCCGTGGCCGAGCAGCTGCCCGAGGTCGGCGGAATGCACGTCCAGACGGACCTGTTCCGCAGCGTCTTCGCGACCTGAGCGCCCGCCCGGTGCCCACGATCGTCATCGCCGGCGGTGGGATCGCAGGGCTCGAGGCCCTCGTCGCGCTGCGCGAGGACTTGGGACCGGACACGCAGATCGAGTTGCTGGAGCCGGCCACGGAGTTCGTCGAGCGCCAGCGCTCGGTCGCCGAGCCGTTCGGCGGCGCCGCGCCCCGGCGCTTCGACCTCACGCGCATCGCCGCAGATCACGACGCGCACCTCCGTCCCGACGCGCTGGACTCCGTCGACGCCAAGCGGCGCCGGGTGCGCACCGTGCGCGGCGACGAGATCGCCTACGACGCGCTGCTCGTGGCCGTCGGCGCCCGGCCCGACGTCGCGATCCCTGGTGCGCTCACGTTCGCCGGTGGCCGCGCGGTCGGCGCGTTCTCGCGGCTCCTCGACGACCTCGACGAGGGCCGGGTCGAGCGGGTGGCCTTCGCGCTTCCGACCGCGACGACGTGGCCCGTCCCGCTCTACGAGCTCGCGCTGATGACTGCCGACCGCGCGCGGCGGCGCGAGGGCGCGCTCGTCGTCGTCACGCCCGAGCGTGCCCCGCTCGAGGCCTTCGGGACGCGGATCGCCTCGCACGTGGGGAAGCTCCTGACCGAGCGCCGCGTCGCCGTGTGCACCGAGACCGTCCCGGTGCGGACCGGGGCCGGCGGGCTGCTCGTGCGCGGCGGCGAGACGGTCCAGGCCGAGCGCGTCGTCGCCCTTCCGCGTCTCGGCGGCCCCTTCGTCGGCGGCCTGCCCCACGACAAGCACGGCTTCCTGCCCACCGACGAGCACGGCGCGGTCGAGGGCGTCGCCGGGGTCTGGGCCGCGGGCGACGGCACGACGTTCCCGATCAAGCAGGGCGGCCTGGCCGCGCAGCAGGC
>DATNGY010000403.1:0-4178 GCA_035605735.1 Solirubrobacteraceae bacterium | reverse complement strand
CCGGGCACGACGTGCACGGCGTCGACGGTCGCCCCCTGCTCGCGCAGCCATTGGCCGGTGCGCACCTGCCCGGAGGGCAGGAAGCACTCGTTGCGCTCGCCGGCGATCAGCGTCCAGCGCGCGTCGCTGCACGGCGGGCCGTCGGTGACGTCGGCGCGCAGCTCGGGGCGGTTGGAGACACGCACGAGGTGGCCCGCCACCGCGCAGCGGCGCATCTGGGCGAAGAACGAGGTCGGGACCCAGCCGAACTCGCGCGCGATCCACCGGTGGGTGGCGTCCGAGAGGTTCTCATGGCGCCAGAGCACATCGTCGGTCACCCCGTAGACGTAGTTGGACAGCATGCAGACGGGGTTGCCGCAGTCGCGCCGCGCGTGGCGCCCGATCCAGGCGTAGAGCCGCGCGCGCGCGCCGGTCGGGCGGATCGCCCACTGCGGGTCCAGACCGCGGTAGCCGTGCTTCATGAGCGGCACCAGCGCGACCATCCGCCGCCGCGAGGCGGGCGGGACGTCGACGTGCAGCGAGACCGCGTTGGAGACGACCGTCTCGACCTCGGGCAGGAGGCCGCTGACGAGCGCCATCGCGAAGCTCGTCGAGCCCTGGCAGTGGACGACGGCCTTCAGGCGCTCGGCGCCCGTCAGCCGCAGGATCGTCGCCACCGCCGCCGGCCAGTCGCACGCCGCCGCGTCGTCGAGGGTGAAGTCGCGCACGGGGAGGTCGATCGAGGCGCGCCAGTTGACGACCCAGACGTCGTGGCCGGCGTCGACGAGCGTGTCGGCGAGGCTGCGCTTGATCGGCGCTCCGTAGGTGATCTCCGCGCGCACCCCCGTCCCCGCGGCGACGAGGACCGGGGGGCCGCCGGCGTCGACGTCCGCGCGGATGTTGTGCACGGTGAGCGGCACCCCATCCAGCGCGCGAAAGCCGAGGATGCGCCGCTGCAGGCCCGGGCGCCCCGGACACGGATGCCACGCGCCCGGCTCGTAGCCCTGGAAGGCCTCGGTCCCGGCCAGCTCGGCGGGGAAGTCGGGCTGGCCGTCGGTCGCGTTCGGCCCGACGTAGACGCGCACGAGCCCGCCGGCGAAGAACCGCGCGTAGCGCGCGAGCGAGCGCCAGCGCCCGCGGCCGCTCGGGCGCATCGACAACAGCGTTCGCGCGAAGGCGAGGCGCCCGATCCGCAGGATCCCGGTGGCGAGGACCGGGTCGTCGGCCTCCCACCCGGCGCGCAGCGTCGTGAACAGCGTCGAGGTGTCGTTCCAGGCATCGCGGAACCAGTCGTCCGCGACCTCCTTGAAGCCGTCGAGGCGGACGCGGCGGCCGGCGCCGTCGACCGCCTTGAGCACGTAGAGCATCCGCCGGTGGCGCGGGCCGCGCACGCGCACGAGGAGGTTGAAGGTGCCCTCGGCCACCTCGAGGCGGCCGCCGAGCGCGGGGACGTCGAGCGTGCCGGTGCAGGCGGCCTCGTGCTCGGGGTCGTCGACGAAGCGGTCGAGGTCGTCGACGCGGACGTCGAGGGCGAACGCGCACCGCCCGCCCTCGGCGCGGCCTCGCCAGAGGCCGAGATTGAAGTCGCGCTCGTCGAACGAGACCCACCCGCGCATCGCCTCGCGGTAGCGCAGCGCGGTCATCCGTCGCGCAGGCCGTGGGCGACGTGCCGGGCCAGGGCGCTGATCGTCAGGCTCGGGTTCGGTCCGACGGGGCCGGCGAGCAGCGAGCCGTCGGCCACGTATAGGCCGTGGGCGCCGAAGACCTCGCCGTCGGATCCGACGACGCCGTGCTCGGCGTCGCGGGCCATCGCGCAGCCGCCGAGCGGATGCACGGTGACGAGCCGCGCGAAGCGCCCGCCGAGGCGGAAGACGCGGCCGCCGAGGGCGGCGCCGACGCGCCGGCCGGTCGCCTCGAGGCCCTCGAAGAACGACCGCGACGGGCGCTCGCGCCAGCTCAGGCACAGCGCGTCGCCGTCGAGCGTCATGCGCCCGTCGGGGACGTCGCGGCCCATGCCGAGCAGCGGCACCATCGCCGCCGAGGCGTGGGTGTCGCCCAGCGCGCTCGCGATCAGCTCGCCGACGCGCGAGTCCGCCCCGCCGCGTCCGCGTGCCGCGAGCCGGCGCGCGATCCGCCCCCGCAGGCGCCAGAGGTCGCCCGGCGTCTCGGTGAGCAGCTGCCACAGCCACTCGCCGCCCGCCGGCGAGCCCGCGTCCTGGACGAGCAGCTCGCGCCCGCTCGGCGACTGGGCGTCGGGCACCCGGATCGTCGCCGTGATCGTCGGGCCGCGGCTCGGGTCGAGGAAGCGGTCGGCGCCGCGCAGGAACATCAGCAGGTCGCCGTTGCTCGAGAAGCCGGCTCCGAGCCGCCGGCTCAGGCCGGGCAGCGCCGCGCGGTTGGCGAGCAACAGGCGGGTCGTGCCGAACGTCCCTGCGGCGAGCACGACGCGCCGCGCGCGCACCTCCCGCCACGGCGACGGGTCGGGGTCGAGCACGCGCTCGGGGTGGCCGGCGCGGGCGGCGACGTGCTGGCGGATCCCCACGACCCAGCCGTCGTCCTCGCGGCGCAGCGTGCGCGCCTCCGAGCACGTGCGGATCGCTGCCCCCGCGCGCTCGGCGGCGGTCAGGAGCGTGAGGTCGAGCGTCTGCTTGGCGCCCTCGTTGCAGCCCACGAAGCATGCGCCCGAGAGCGTGCACGTCCGGCGCGCGACGCCGTGGAGGTTGTCGCCGGAGAGGGGGTCACCCGGCCTGCGCCCGAAGGCGACGGCGATTGGCGGCAGCTCGGCCGGCAGGCCGAGCTCGCCCGCGGCGTCGAGCACCGCCCGCGTCTTCGGCGTCGACTCCGCCCACGGGTAGCGGACGCCGCGCAACAGGCGGCGCGCGGCCTGCGCGTGCTCGCGCAGGACGTCGGGCTCGATGACCATGCCGTCGGCCGCGAACGTGTCGGGGTCCTTCTCGAGCAGGACGTTGGCGTAGATGAGCGATCCGCCGCCGAGGCCGCTCGAGACGATCGCGTCGAGCCCGCGGAACGAGAGCACCTCCCAGAGGCCGTGGCGCGAGCCCTGCGGCGCCCAGAGGCCGTCGCGCGCGAACGCGCGCGGCGAGCGCGGGAACGATCCGGGCGGGTACGGCCGCCCGCGCTCGAGGACGAGCACGCGCATGCGCCCGGCCAGCTCGTGGGCGACCATGGCGCCGCCGAACCCCGAGCCGACGACGACGACGTCGAACTCGTCGCGCTGCTCAGGCGCCATGCACGGTCCACGCGACCGGCCGCCGGGGGTCGGGCTCGTAGCGGCAGAAGGTGCCGGTGTGCACGGTCGTGGTCAGCTCGCGCCCGAGGCGCGCGTCCTCGTGCTCGATGCGCGCGACCGCCTTCTTCAGCGCGCGGGTGACGTTCACGCGGGCGCGCTCCGCGTTCGAGGCGGCCCGCCGGTCGCGTCCGCCGAGGCCGACGGCGGCGGCGAGCTCGCGGGCGATGAAGTCCATCTCCTCTCGCGCCCGCGCCGCGCGCTCGGGGTCGTTGAAGGACTCGGCCTCCTCGATCTCCTCCTGGAGGTCCTCCACGCGCGAGCGGTAGGCGGCCTTCGCCGCGGTGTCAAGCAGGGCGCCGGCGTCGCCGCCGCCGGCCGCGCGGACCTCGAGGTCGGCCTCCGCCGCCACCGCGACCGAGGCGGCGTCGCGCGAGCCCTCGGCGGCGATGACGATGTCGACCGCGTGGACCTCGACCCCGGGCCGCGCGAGCAGCAGCGCGAGGTGGCGCATGCCCTTCGCGTCGCGGACGTGGAGCGTGCGCCCCTCGAAGTCGATGCGCCAGACCTCGCCCTCGCGGTACAGGACGCCGGCGGCCGCGCCGTCGTACGCGGGCTCGGGGGCCGCCGGGACGCCCTCGAGCGCCCGCTCGACGCGCGCGATCCGGTCGCCGAAGACGGGCACGCCGAGCGCCGCGGCGCGCTCGCGGGCGGTGTCGAGGAGCCGGCGGGCGGCCTGCGCGTCGCCGGGCTCGCCGCGGCCGGCGAGCATCCGCGCCTCGTCGAGGTCGAGGACCGCGAGCATCGGCGCGTAGCCGAGGCGCTCGCAGGCCGCGCGTGCCTGCTCGAGCCGCCGCCGCGTCGTCGCCCAGTCCTCGCGCGCGGCCGCCGCGAGCGCCAGGTAGCGCGTGACCGGCCCGGCGAAGATGCCCTCCGGGGTGACGACGTTGCG
>DATNGY010000402.1:0-5134 GCA_035605735.1 Solirubrobacteraceae bacterium | reverse complement strand
ACGCGAGTCGCTCGTCGCGGCTCAGCGTGACGGCGTGCTCGCGGGCGTCGAGCGCGACCGCGGTCTCCCCGAGGCGCAGCTCGATCTCGTGCTCGGCGTAGAAGACCTGCTCGTGGACGTAGAGCTCGTCGCGACCGCTCTCGCCGCGCAGGTAGTCCTTGGAGAGAGGCGGGCGCTCGTAGGGTCGCTCGGTCTCGGCGCCGACGAGCACGATGCGCCCGTCGAAGCCCTCCTCGCGCAGCGTCGCGGCGGCGGTAGCGCCGGTGAGGCTCGCGCCGACGATGACGAACGTGCGTCGCGGTCCGGTCATGTCTTGCTCCCTGTCGTGAGGGCCAGGAACTCCTGGCGGGTGCGAGGATCGTCGCGCACGACGCCGTGCAGGGCGGAGGTCACGGTCGTCGCGCCGAACGCCTGCACGCCGCGCAGCGACATGCACAGGTGCTCGGCCTCGAGCACGACGCCGATCCCCCGTGGCTCGAGCTGCTCCTGGATCCAGTCGGCGATTTGGGTGGTGAGGCGCTCCTGGACCTGCAGGTCGCGGGCGAAGAGCTCGACGACGCGCGCGAGCTTCGAGAGGCCGATGATCCGCACCCCCGGCAGGTAGCCGACGTGGGCGACCCCGTGGAACGGGAGCATGTGGTGCATGCACAGCGAGTGGAACGGAATCGACCGCACGAGGACGAGCTCGTCGTAGCCGGCGTCGTTGGGGAACGTCGTCGGGTGAAACGGCTGCGGCGTGAGCAGCTCGACGTACGCCTGGACCATACGCCGCGGCGTGTCGCGCAGCCCCTCCGACCCGAGGTCGGCGCCCAACGCGCTCAAGAGCTCCGCCGCCGCGCGCTCGGCCGCCGCCGGATCGACCCGCCGGCCGGCGTCGGCGTGTTCTACGAGCTCGAGGCGAGCGGCGGCTGCGGCGTTGCCCATGTCCACGTTCGCGTCCCCGGGGCCCGCCGTCTTACCTCGTGCGGTAAGACCCGGTCCGCGCGCGTCGCCAACGGAGTAGATGCCACGGACCGACCACAGCCGCGTCGCGCCCACGTCGGTCCTGAGCTGGCGCGTCCGGCGCCTGCGCGAGGCCGGGCTGCGCGGCGACCTCGCCGCGCGGATCGCCGCCGACCCCGCCTACGACCTCCACGAGCTGCTCGGCCTGATCGACCGCGGGTGCCCCCCGGCGACCGCGGTGCGCATCCTCGCCCCGCTCGAGACGCCGCCGGTGCCATGATCGCGGGCGCCCACAGCTCGCTCATGTCGCTCTCCCGGCCGACCCACTCGACGTTGCTCGACGACGACTCGCGCGTGTGGCTCGAGCGGCTGCGCGGCGACGGCGCGGAACGCGACCGGGCGCACGCGCAGCTGCACGAGCTGCTGCTCGGCGCGGCGCGCTTCGAGGTCCGCCGACGCGGGCGCGGCCTGCGCCCCAGCGACCTGGACGACCTCGCGCGCCAGAGCGCCGACGACGCGCTGATGGCGATCCTCGCCAAGCTCGACGAGTTCCGCGGCGACAGCCGCTTCACGACGTGGGCCTACAAGTTCGCGCTGCTCGAGGCGGCGGTCGCCGTCCGCCGCCGCGCGTGGCAGGACCGCGAGGTGCCCCTCGACTCCGACCACTGGGCGCTCCTCGCCGATCGCGCGGCCACGCCCGACCAGGACGCGGAGACCGGCGAGCTGATCGGCGCGATCGGCGCGGCGATCGAGGCGTCGCTGACGCCCCACCAGCGGCGGATCCTCGTCGCCGTCACGCTCGAGGACGTCCCCATCGACGTCCTCGCCGAGCGCCTCAACAGCACCCGCGGCGCGCTCTACAAGACGCTGCACGACGCCCGCCGCAAGCTGCGCGCGCGGCTGGCCGAGAAGGGCTTCGACCTATGACCTCGCACGAGCATCTCGACCGCGACGAGCTAAGCGCCCGCATGCTCGGACCACGCGAGGCGGAAGTGACGTGCGAGCAGTGCTTCGAGGTCCTCGACCGCTACGTCGAGGCCGAGCTCGCCGGCGCCGACGCGGAGCGCCTGTTCCCGGGCCTCGGTCCGCACCTCGCGGGTTGCCCGGCGTGCCGCGAGGACCACGAGAGCTTGCGCGACTACGCGTCGGCGACCTCGTAGTGCTTGACCCTCGGCTCGCGCTCGACGAGGTAGCGGTCGTCCTCGGGGTAGTAGACCGCGGCCTCGACGTCGTCGCCGGCGAACGCGCGGATCGCGTCGAGCGACTCCCAGAGCGTGAACATGACGAACTCGGTGCGCTCGCCCTCGTCGCGGCGCAGCATCCACGCCCCGCGGTTTCCCGGCGTCTCGCGGTACCCGGCGAGACCGGTCTCGCCGATGTAGGCCGCGTAGGCCTCGCCGTCCTCGCGGCGCACGGCGCCCCTCCAGATCCGGGCGATCATCCCGCCACGCTACGCGATCACGCGGTGGTACTGGCTCGCGTAGCGACCGTCGCCGTAGCTCGCCTTCGCCCGCCGTCGCGGCTGGACGCGGAAGAAGAACGGATCGACACGGTCCGGGGAGAAGTGGCCGACGATGCTCTTGCGGGTCGCCGCCGGATCGGCGACGGCCGACCCGCCGTGCGCCAGGTCCGCGTTCCAGATCAGGACGTCGCCCTTGCGGGCGACGAACCGCCTCTCCTCTAGCCCCATGCGCGCGGCGTGCTCCTCGATGTGGCGCAGCGACCGCTCCTGCTGCTCGCGGCCGTCGCGCTTCGCGTCCCAATGCTTATAGCGCTCGCCGAAGAGGAACTCGGGGATCCGGTGGCTCTTGTCGAGGAAGACGAGCTCGCCGGAGCCGGGCCGGACGTCCTCGAGCGCGATCCAGGTGGCCGCGAACTCGAGCGGCGAGGTGGTGACGACGAACTCGGTGTCCTGGTGCAGCGCCTGCTGGGAGCCGCGCTCGAAGATCAGGCTCTGGAAGAGCAGCGGCGGGTCATCGAAGACGACGCGCAGGAAGCGGACGATCGGCGCGCTGAAGAGCGCGGCGCGCGCCGACTCGTAGAAGACGTAGGCGTCGACCACGCGCGCGAACTCGGTGTCGAGGCCGCCCTCGAGCCTGTGCGGGCCCCCGGGCGCGGCCGAGTACATGAGCAGGCGATCGTCGCCCTCGGCGAAGAAGCGCTCGAGATCCGTGCGCAGCCGGTCGCAGACCGCGGGCTCGACGCCGCGCTCGAGGACGACGTGGCCGTGGACGACCCAGTGGCGCAGCCGCTCGGCCTCGGCCTCGTCGATGCGGCCGGCCTGCAGCCGGGCCGCGATCTGCTCCTCGGCATCCGCGCGATCGGTCCAGAGCCCGCCGAAGCGGCTGAAGTAGGCGGGGTCCGGCCGGCGCGGCGCGACGAGCTCGCGCAAGGCCAGCCGATGACGGAGCTTCGCGAGCACGCGCGGGCAGGATCGCATCGCCGGCGCGGCCGTGACCTGGCCGAACGCATGGGTGGGCGACGACGGGCCGCGGCGCTCGCTACCGTGCCGCCATGCGACTCTCAGGGATGAAGACCGCGATCATGGCGGCCGCCGCGGCGGCCGTCCTCGGCACGGCTGCCGCGCCCGCCCCCGCCGCGGCGGCGACGAAGGCCTGCAAGCCCGTGTACAACGTCTTCGACGGCACGCGCTACGAGGGCAGCGACCTCTACCGGATCCGCGCGAAGGGCGTCTCGTGCCGGTCGGCGCGCAAGCTCGCCTGGAAGGCGACCCACAAGGCGCAGTCCTTCACCCCGATCCACCCGATCCTGCACTTCCGCGTCGGCTCCTGGCACGTCTCCGACGACCTGCGGCGCGCCGTCGACCGGCTGTTCGCCCGCGCCGGCGCGCGGACCGTGAGCTGGCGCTGGGGTGAGCTCTAGCGCTCGCGCGCGGGCCCGGGCCGGACTCGCGACCGGTCCGGAGCGCGCCGGTGCCCGGGCCCATTTCCGGGCCCTGGGCATCGACCCGGCCCGGCTCGAGGGTCCGATCGTCGGCGTGGCCGCGACCTGGGCCGGGACGATGCCGTGCAACCTCACCCACCTCGAGCTCGCCGGTCACGTCGGGGACGCCGTCGACGCGGCCGGCGGCGTCGCCCTGCCGTTCAACACGATCGCGGTCTCCGACAACCAGTCGCAGGGGACGCCGGGGATGCGCGCGTCGCTCATCTCGCGCGAGGTCATCGCCGACTCGATCGAGCTCATGGTCCACGCCCACGACTTCGACGCGCTGGTCTGCCTCGTGGGCTGCGACAAGACCGTGCCCGCCGCGATCATGGCCCTCGCGCGCGTCGACAAGCCGGCGGTCGTCCTCTCGAGCGGACCGATGCGGGCCGGCCGCTGGCGCGACCGGCCCGTGACGATCCAGGACGTCTGGGAGGGCGTCGGCGCGTTCGAGCGGGGTGGGCTCACGCGCGCCGAGCTCGACGAGCTCGAGCTCGGCGCGTGCCCCGGCCCCGGCACGTGCGCCGGCCAGTTCACGGCCAACACGATGGCCGTCGCCCTCGACTGCCTCGGCCTCTCCGTGGTCGGCGACGGGCTGATCCCCGCCGACGCGGCACAGGAGAAGGCGGCCGCCGCGGCCCGCGCGGGGGAGCTCGCCGTGCGCCTCGCGCGCGACGGCCCGACGGCGCGCGCCTACCTGACGCGCCGCTCGCTGGAGAACGCGATGGCCGGGGTCGCGGCGACCGGCGGGTCGACGAACGGGCTCCTGCACCTCCTGGCCGTCGCGCGCGAGGCCGGTGTCGCGCTCGAGCTCGACGATCTCACCGCGGTCGCCGCCCGCACGCCGGTCCTTGCGAGCCTCGCGCCCGCCGGCCGCTACGTCGCCGAGGACCTGCACCGCGCCGGGGGCACGCGCGCCCTCATCGCCGAGATGGTCCGCGCCGGGCACCTCGACGGCGACGTGCCGGCCGTCGAGGGCGCCACGCTGCGCGAGGCGGTCGCGGGCGCGCCGGCGCCCGACGGCGACGTCGTCGCGCCGGTCGAGCGGCCGTTCAAGGCCAGCGGCTCGCTGTACTCGCTGCGCGGCAGCCTCGCGCCCGAGGGCAGCGTCGTGAAGCTCGCCGGGACCGAGCGCCGCCGCCAGAGCGGGCCCGCGCGCGTGTTCGACTCCGAGGAGGCCTGCGCGGCGGCCGTTCGCGAAGGCAAGGTCGCCGCCGGCGACGTGCTCGTCATCCGCTACGAGGGCCCG
>DATNGY010000401.1:0-2384 GCA_035605735.1 Solirubrobacteraceae bacterium | reverse complement strand
ACGTGGGCGTGCGAGCCGTTGGTGATCCACTGCTTGGCGCCGGTGATCCTGCCGTCCTCGTCGGCGCGCGTGCGCATCGCCCCGGCATCCGAGCCCGCCTCGGGCTCCGTGAGGGCGAAGGCCGCGAGCTCGTGGCCCTGGGCGAGCGGCGGGACGAGGCGCCCGGCCTGCTCGACGCTCCCGAAGCGCAGGATCGGCAGGGTGCCGGCCCCGATGTGCACCGCGAGCGTGACCCCGAGGCCCGCGTCGGCCCGCGAGAGCTCCTCGAGCACGAGGCAGTAGCTGAGGTAGTCGGCGCCCGCGCCGCCGTGGTCCTCGGGGACGCAGACGCCCATGAGCCCGAGCTCGCCGAGCGCGGTGAGGACCTCGGAGGGGAAGCGGTGCTCGCGGTCCCAGTGCGCGGCCTGCGGCGCCACCTCCTGGTCGGCGAAGCGCCGCGCGAGCTCGCGGATCTCGCGCTGCTCGTCGGTGAGCTCGGCGAGGCTCACCGCGCGGCGAGCCGCCGCGCGACGCGGACGCGGCTCGCGCTCCCGAGCGCCGTCGCCGCCGGGACCACCCGGCGGGCGACGAGCCCGCGCCCCGCGGTCCCGATCGCGGTGGCCGCGGCGAGCGCCCCGAGCATCTTCAGCCGCCCCGAGAGGCGGTCGAAGCGCAGCACCTCCCAGCGCTCGTCGCGGGCGCGGCGGCCGAGCTCGGCGTCGGGGTTGACGGCGACCGGGTGCCCGACGGCCTCCAGCATCGGCAGGTCGGACGCGGAGTCCGAGTAGGCGTAGGACGCGGCCAGGTCGATGCCCTCGGCCGCGGCGAGCGCGCGCAGCGCGTCGGCCTTGCCCTCGCGGTAGGCCATCGGCCCGACGAGGCGCCCCGTGTAGACGCCGTCGACCTCCTCCAGGCGCGTGCCGACCGCGCCGTCGAAGCCGAGCACGTGGGCGATCATGTCGGCGGTGTCCTGCGAGGCGGCCGTCGCGATGTAGACGGGCCGTCCGGCGTCCTGGTGCTCCCAGGCGATGCGCAGCATCTGCGGGTAGAGACGCGGCAGGACGCCCGCGAGGACTTGCGGGCCGAGCCGCACGAAGTCCCGCCGAAGCCGGCCGGCGAGCAGCGCCCCGACGCGCTCCTTCACCCGCTCGGTCCCCTCGTCGGTCGAGCCGCGCAGGCGGAAACGCATGTTCTCGACGGCGTCGGCGGCCAGCCGCCGGCGCGACATGAGCCCGGCCGAGGCGGCCGCGCGCGCCCAGTGGAAGCCCGACGAGCCCGACATCAGGGTGCGGTCGAGGTCGAAGAACGCGGCCGCGCGACCGCCGCCCGGTGCGGGCGGCGGAGGCGGCTCGGCGATGAGCTCTGCGTGCTCGAGCGGGGTCTCAGGCTCCGTTGCCATGCACGCGCAGGATGACAGCGTCGCCCTGCCCGCCGCCCGAGCAGATGGCCGCGCAGCCGATCCCGCCGCCGCGGCGGCCGAGCTCGTGCACGAGCGCTCCCAGGATCCGCGCGCCCGAAGCGCCGACCGGATGGCCGAGCGCCACGGCGCCCCCGTTGACGTTGACCTTGTCCTCGTCGATTCCGAGCATGCGGATCGAGTTGAGGGCCACGGAGGCGAAGGCCTCGTTGATCTCCCAGAGGTCGACGTCCTCGGCCTTCATCCCGGCCTTCTCGAGTGCCTTGGCCGCCGCCTTGGCGGGCGTCGTGGCCAGCCACGCGAAGTCGTTGGCGCTTTGCGCGTGGGCAACGATCTCGGCCAGGGGCTGCTTGCCGTGCTCGGCGGCCCAGGCATCCGACGCGAGCACGAGCGCGCCGCCGCCGTCGTTGACGCCGGGCGAGTTGCCCGCGGTGTGCGAGCCCTCCTTGCCGGCGAGCCCCGGCAGCGAGGCGAGCCTCTCGAGCGTCGTGTCGCGGCGCGGGCCCTCGTCGATCTCGACGACCGTCTCGCCCTTGCGGCCCTTGACCGTGACCGAGACGATCTCCTCGGGCAGGCGCCCCTCGTCGGTCGCCGCGATCGCCCGCTCGTGCGAGCGCAGCGCCCAGCGGTCGAGATCGGGGCGCGTGAGCTCGAGCTCGTCGCCGACCTCGGTCGCCTCCTCGAACATCTGCTTGCCAGTGAACGGGTTGCGCAGCGCGTCGTTGACCATCGCGTCGAGCGCCTTCACGTCGCCCATGCGGAAGCCCGAGCGCGCGCCGGGCAGCAGGTACGGCGCCTGCGACATCGACTCCATGCCGCCGCCGACCGCCACGTCGAGGTCGCCGGCGCGGATCGCCTGGTCGATCAGCCCGGCCGCGCGGATGCCCGACGCGCACACCTTGTTGATCGTCTCCGACGAGACCTCCTTCGGGATGCCGCCCTTGATCTGGGCTTGGCGTGAGGGAATCTGCCCTGTGCCCGCCTGCAG
>DATNGY010000400.1:0-10660 GCA_035605735.1 Solirubrobacteraceae bacterium | reverse complement strand
GCTCGATGCCGGCTGCCCAGCCCATGCCCGGCGTCGGGGGGCCGCCGAGGAGCTCGACGAGCCCGTCGTAGCGCCCGCCGCCGCCGACCCCCGACTGGGCCCCTAGCGCGTCCGACGTGAACTCGAAGACCGTGCGCGTGTAGTAGTCGATGCCGCGCACGAGCGTCGGGTCGAGCTCGAAGTCGACGTCGGCCGCGCGCAGGAGCGCGCACACCTCCGCGAAGTGCTCGCGGTCGTCGGCGGCGAGCTCGTCGAGGAGGACGGGAGCGTCGCGCATCACCGCCTGCGTGCCCGGGTCCTTGGCGTCGAAGGCGCGCAGCGGGTTCGCGTCGATGCGCGCGGCGACGTCCCGGCTGAGGCGGTCCTCGTGCTGGCGCAGGTAGGCGACGAGCCGCTCGCGGTAGGCCGCGCGCGACTCGCTCGTGCCGAGGCTCGAGAGCCGCAGGCGGACGCCGCGCACGCCAAGTTCGTCGAACAGCGTGCGCAGGAGCAGGATCGACTCGGCGTCGACGGCGGGGTCGGAGGAGCCGATCGCCTCCGCCCCGACCTGCCAGAACTGGCGGTAGCGACCGGCCTGCGGCTTCTCCTGGCGGAAGAAGCTCGAGAGGTACCAGAGCTTCACGGGCTGGGCGAGGCGGTGCAGGCCGTGCTCGAGGTAGGCGCGGCAGACCGGCGCGGTGCCCTCGGGACGCAGCGTGAGCGAGCGCCCGCCCGCGTCGGTGAACGTGTACATCTCCTTCTGGACGATGTCGGTCGACTCGCCGACCGCGCGCGCGAAGAGCTCGGTCGCCTCGAACGCGGGCGTCTCGATCCGCCGGTAGCCCGCCGCCTCGAGGACGCGGCGCGCCGTCCCCTCGAGCCCCGCGCGCGCGGCGGCCTGCTCGGGCAGCACGTCGTCCGTGCCGCGCGGCGCCTGCGGTCGCTCGCTCAACGGCCCGCGAGCTCGGCCAGGAAGGGGTTCGTCGCGCGCTCGCGCCCGATCGTGGTCAGGCCCATGTGCCCGGGATGCACGACGGTGTCGTCGTCGAAGCGCTCGAGCAGCGTCGCGATCGAGCGCAGGAGCGTCGGGCCGTCGCCCCCGGGGAGGTCGACGCGGCCGACCGAGCCCTGGAAGAGGACGTCGCCGCTGAACAACGCGCCCTCGTCCTCGACCGCGTAGGTGACGTGGCCGGGGCTGTGGCCCGGTGTGAAGAGGACCTCGAGGTCGAGGCCCGCGAGCTCGAGGCGCTCGCCGCCCTCGACGGTGCGCTCGGCCTCCCAGCCCTCGAAGGGCCCGAACGGCGGCGGCGTCCACGGGGCCGGGTCGGCGAGGACGCCGACCTCGAGCGCCGGGCAGACCACCGGCGCGCCGGTCGCCCGGGCGACCGGCGCGACGGCGCCGAGGTGGTCGAAGTGCGTGTGGGTGAGCAGGATCGCGTCGAGCTTCACGCCGAGCGCGTCGATCGCGCGCAGCAGGCGCTCGGCCTCGTCGCCCGGGTCGACGAGGAGCGCGCGGTCGGCGCCGTCGCGCCGGAGCAGGAACGCGTTCTCGGCGAGCGGCCCGACCGTGAACGTCCGGACGTCCATCAGCGCTCGCGTTGGGTGCCTTCGCGCTCGGCGAGGAGCTTCGCCTGGCGCCGGCGGTAGAAGTAGAGGTCCGTGTAGTAGCCCATCGGGACGTAGAGCAGGAGCATGAAGCCCCCGAGCGCGACGGCGGGCGCCGGGCTCTGGCGCAGCAGCAGCACGACGACGACGATGAAGAGGGCGACCGCGATCAGCGCGCGGTTGAACGAGGCGCGCCACGTCGGGGGCTTGGAGAAGCGGTCGAGGCGCGCGCGCCGGCCCTTGGCCTTGCTCGGCTCGGGGGCGCGGCCGGTCCGGCCGCGGGCCTCGACGACGCCGGCGGCGTTGCCGCGGTGCTTCGTCCGGCGCTTGCGCTTCGTCTGGGCCATCCGTGACGAGACTGTAGTGCCTGGTGGGTAGGTTCGCCCGCGATGCTCGCCGCGATCGGCTGGGGCGCCCTCGCCGCCTCCTCGCTCGTCATCGGCGCGCTGCTCGGGCTCGCGCAGCGGTGGCCCGACAGGGCAGTCGGGCTCGTGCTGGCGTTCGGCGCGGGAGCGCTCATCAGCGCGATCTCCTTCGAGCTCGCCGAGGAGGGCGTGCGCGAGAGCTCGCCGGGTTGGGTGGCGCTGGGCCTCGCGGTCGGCTCGCTGACCTACTTCGCCCTCGACGGCCGGCTCGATCGCCGCGGCCGCCGCGGCGGCGGGGCCGGGACGGCGCTCGCGCTCGGGGCGTTCCTCGACGGCATCCCCGAGCAGCTCGCGCTCGGCATCGGCCTCGCCGGCGGCGAGGGCGTCGGCGTCGGGCTGCTCGTCGCGATCTTCGTGTCGAACCTGCCCGAGGCGATCGGCTCGTCGACCGACATGAGGCGCGCGGGGCGGTCGCCGCGGACGGTGCTGCGGCTGTGGCTCGCGGTCGCCGCCGTGTGCGCGCTCTCAACGCTCGTCGGCTACGCGATCGCCGACGGCGTCGGCGGCGCGGTCAAGGGCGCCGTCAACGGCTTCGCGGCGGGCGCGCTGCTCGTCATGCTCGTCGACTCGATGGCGCCCGAGGCGGCCGCGAAGGGCGGGCGCACCGCGGGCCTGGCGACGGCGCTGGGCTTCGCTGTCGCCGCGGGCCTCTCGGGGCTCTCGTGAGCGCCGGGGGGCGAACTTCGGTGAGTGGGAGCTATCCGCTCGTATGGAGCAGGAGCTTCCCACTCGCGTGGTGCGGTTGGCCGAGGCGCAGCATGGCGTCTTCGCTCGGGCGCAACTGCTCGGGCTCGGCATCCCGGCATCGACCATCGACAGCCGCATGCAGCGCGGCGCGCTGCGGCGCCTGTATCGCGGCGTGTATGCGCTCGCTCACCTCGCCTTGCGCGACGAAGCGCACTGGCTCGCGGCGGTGCTCGCGTGCGGCGCTGAGGCTGTGCTCAGCCACACGTCTGCGGCACGGCTCTGGCGCATGGCCTCGGTGCCCGTCCATCCAACCGTTCACGTTACGGTGCCGCACGGCGACCGCCGACCCCCGGGCCTCACGGTGCACCGCGCCGCGCTCACCCGCGTCGACGTCACCGTTCATCGCGGCGTCCCCACCACCACGCCCGCCCGCACGATCGTCGACCTTGCCGCCGTCGTCCCCTACCGGACGCTGCGCGCGATCGCCGACCACGGCGTGCGCCTCGACGCCGGCGCCGTGCGCCGTGCGGCCGCCCGCTCGCCGAACCGCCGCGGACGCGCCGCGCTCGCGCGGCTGGTGGGCGACGACGGCAGCACGCTGCGCAGCCGCTCCGGGCTCGAGCGACAGCTGCGGCGACTCGCCCTCGGGGCCGGTCTGCCGGCGCCGCTCGTCAACCACCGCATCGCGGGTGACGAACACGACTTCGCCTGGCCCGACCACCGCCTCGTCGTGGAGGTCGACGGCCACGCCTACCACGCGCCCCGCGGCGCCCGCGAGCGCGATCACGAGCGCAACGTCCGCCTCGTCCTCGCCGGCTGGCGCGTCCTGCGGTTCACCGACACCCAGCTCGACCGCGACCACGAGCGCGTCGTCGCGGCGCTGCGCGCCGCGATCGGGGATCCGAGTGGCTAGACCGGGATCCTCGGCGGCTCCGCCGCCGGCTCGCCCGCCGCCGCGTCGCGCTCGCGGAACCACTCCTCGCCCTCGATCGAGAAGTTCGGGACGATCCGGTCGAGCCAGCGCGGGAACCACCAGTTCGCGCGGCCGAGCACGAGCATCACCGCGGGCACGAGCAGGCAGCGCACGAGCGTCGCGTCCACGGCCACCGCCACGGCCATCCCGACGCCGAACTGCTTCACGGTCGGGTCGCCGTTGATGACGAAGGCCAGGAAGACGCTGACCATGATGAGCGCGGCCGAGGTGATGACGCGGCCCGTGTGCGCGACCCCGTGGATGACCGCGGCCCGGTTGTCGTGCAGGCGCAGCCAGGCCTCGCGGATGTGGGTCATGAGAAAGACCTCGTAGTCCATCGAGAGGCCGAAGAGGATCGCGAACATCATCAACGGCACGTAGCTCACGATCGGTACCGCGCCATCGAGCCCGATGAGCTTGGCGCCGTGCCCGTCCTCGAAGACGAAGGTGACGACCCCGAAGGCGGCCCCGATCGAGATCAGGTTCATGATCCCGGCCGTCAGTGGGATCACGAGCGAGCGGAAGGCGAGCACGAGGAGCAGGAAGCTCAGCCCGACGACCACGGCGATCGTGATGATGAGGCGGCTCGAGATCTCCGACGCGAGGTCGATGTAGCCCGCGGTCGTGCCGCCCACGTAGGCGGACATCTTCTGGCCCTTCGTCGCCTTCGGGATCGTCGTGTCGCGCAGCGTGTTCACGAGCGTCTCGGTGCTGCGGTCCGACGGCGCGCTCTTCGGCGTGACGTTGAGGATCGCCGCGGTCCCCTTGCTGTTGACGAGCGGCTGGCTGATGGAGTCGACGTCCTTGGTCTTCTTGATGTCGTCGCGGAGCGTCTGCAGCCGCGGATCGGTGGCGGGCTGGTCGGCCTGCTTCTTCTTCTGGTCGAAGCTCTGCGTGATCTGCTGCTGCTGCTGCGGCGTCTGCGCCTGGGCGAGCTGCGCCTGCTCCTGCTTGTTGAGGTTGTCGATCTGGCTCTGGTCGGCCTTCGCGGGCTGCTTTGAGAGGTCGACGCTCACCAGCAGCGGGCCGTTGGCCCCGGCGCCGAACGCGGTCGTGAGCCCGTCGTAGGACTTGCGCGCGTCGGTGCTCTTGGGCATCGCGCCGTTGTCTTGCTGGCCGAGATAGATGTTCAGCGTCGGGACGGCGAGCACGGCGAGGACGGCAATAGCGACGACCGCGGCCGGCAGCGGATGCCGGGCGACTCCGCGGGCCCAGCGCTCCCAGCCGTGCGGGTGGTGGTCGTCCGGCCCGCGGTGCGGCATCGGGATGCGCAGGCGGTCGATCCCGTCCCCGACGACGCCGAGCAGCGCCGGCAGCAGCGTGTTCGCCGCGAGGACGGCGATGGCCACGACGATCGCCGACGTGTACCCGAGCGCCGTCACGAGCGGGATGTTCACGACCGCGAGCGAGAGCAGCGCGACGATGACCGTGCAGCCCGCGAAGACGATGGCGCCGCCCGACGAAGCGGACGATCGCGCGATCGACTCGTTCGTGGCCATCCCCGCCCGTCGCTGCTCGAGGTGGCGGGTGACGATGAAGAGCGCATAGTCGATGCCGACGCCGAGGCCGATCATCGTCGCCAGCGTCGGGCCGACGGTCGGCACCTCGGCGACGTGGCTGAGCAGGGCGATGATCGACAGGCCGGTGACCAGGCCGAAGATCGCAGTCGCGATCGGTAGGCCCATGGCGACGACGGTCCCGAACGTGACGAGCAGGACGAGGATCGCCACGCCGATGCCGACGACCTCGCTGACGTGGGTCTCCGGCTTGGAGACCTTGTTGCCCAGGTAGCCGCCGAAGCCGACCGACAGGCCGGCCTTGCGCGCCGGGTCGGCCTCGCTGACGATGCGGTTGGCGTCGTCGGTGGTGAGGTCGCTCGGGCCGGTCTTGAGGTTGAGCGCGATGTAGCCGATCCGCCCGTCCTTGGAGTTCAGCGACTTCCCCGCGCTCGAGAGCGGGCTCGTCGCCGACTGGACGTCGGGGTCCTTCTTCAGCGCCGAGACGGTGTCGTCGATCGGCGTCTTGTACTTCGAGTCGCTGAGCTTGGCCCCCTTGGGCGCGGTCAGGACGACCGGGTTGGTCCCGTTGGCCTGCGATGGGAAACGCTTCTGGAGGAGGTTGGTCGCCTGCTGGCTGTCGGTGCCCGGCAGCGTGAGGTTGTCGTTGACGTCCGAGCCGACGCTGCGCGCCCACGCGGCGAGCGCGACGAAGATCACGATCCAGACGCCGAGGACGATCCAGCGGCGGCGGACGCAGAAGCCGCCGAGGCCGTAGAGCAGAGGGGTCACCGCCCGACACTACCGGCGGCGCGGAAGCGCTGCTCGAGATCAGAGCCCCAGCCGCTCCTCGACGGTCGCGCGGTTGCGGATCGCCACGCGGCCGGGCCAGCCGTCGAAGGCCGCGGCCGGCGCGAGGCCGACGAGCTCGGCCTCGGCGACCGGCGCCAGCCGCTCGACGGCCTCGAGCAGCCGCGCCAGCGGGACGGCGCGGTGGTCCTCGACGTTGCAGGAGACCTGGGCGACGCCGCCGCGGGCGGCCAGGCCCAGGCCGATCGCGCGTACGCCGGGCAGGCCGCTCGCGCCGCCCTCGCGGATCGCCGCGGCGACCGCGCGGGCGTCGACCGCGGTCGCGGGCGGCGCGAGCTCGAGGTTGAAGGCGACCAGCGGCGGGCGCGCGGACACGAGGACGGCGCCCGCGCGCGGGCGCGCGCGCGCGGGACCGAAGTCAGGGCGCAGCTCGCCGGCGGCGAGCCGCGCGGCCAGGGCGTCCGGGCCGCCGCGCCGCAGCGCGGCGCGCGTGCGACCGGCGCCGAGGAGCCCGTAGAGGACCACGGGCAGGTCGAGCTCGTCGCCGAGGCGGTCGGCGAGCACGAGCGCCTCGGCGCACGCCGCGCCGCGCCGCGCGTCGTCGAGGTGGACTACGGGCGCCACGTCGAGGACCCCGACGTGCGGGTGCGCGCCGGCGTGGCCCCGCAGGTCGATCCGCGCGATCGCCTCGCGCGCGCCCGCCACCAGCGCCTCGTGGAGCGTCCCCGGCGGTCCCGCGAGCGTGAAGACGGCGCGGCCGTGATCGCGGTCGGCGTGGCGATCGAGGACGCGCGCGCCGCCCGCGGCGAAGGCGGCGCCGATCGCCTCGAGGACGGCGAGGTCGGCGCCCTCGGAGACGTTGGGGACCGCGAGGAGGTCGTTCACACCATGGCGGAGGTGTCGAGCACGCCGGCGCCCTCGAGCTCGACCTCGATCCCCTCCCCCAGGAACGAGACGAGACCGCGGACGCCGCCGGCGCCGTCGAGCGGCTCCTCGTAGCTCCACGCCGCGCTCTCGAGCCCCTCGACCGACCAGTACGAGGCGATCCCCTTGTACGGGCAGACCGTGCGCTTCTCACTCGGCTCGAGGTCGGCGCGGACGTCGCCGCGCTCGAAGTACACGCGCGTCGGCAGCCCGGTCTCGAAGAGGAGCACGGGGCGCGCCGACTCGGCGACGAGCTCGCCCCGCGCGAGGACGCGGGCCCCGCGGCTCGTGCGGCGCACGTCGACGCGGTGGTAGGGGTCGCGGATGTGGCCGACGAGGCGCTCGTCCTCCTCGTACCAGGCGTCGGCCTTGTGCCAGTACAGCGAGCCGAAGCCGCGCAGCCAGGGCGCCTCGGGCAGCGGGTTCTCGTAGGCCCAGAGCGCGTTCTCGACGAGCCTGTCGCCGACGCGCACGTGCCAGTAGGACGCGTCGCCCTTGAACGGGCAGTGGGTCGTGTGCGCCGAGGGCTCCAGCACGTCGGCGTCGACGTCCGCGAGCGGGACGTAGAGGACCGGCAGGATCTCGGACTCGTGGAGCAGGTGGGCGCCGACCGTGTCGAGGACGACAGCGCCGGCGATCTCGGCGCGGAAGCGGCGCGGGTGGGGCTCGAAGAGGATCTTGTGCCCGGGGCCGTCGATGGCGAAGTTGCGCTCGCCGTCGGGGCGGGTCGACAGGAGCGCGGGGCGCTTGGTCAAGGTCATGGTGGAGTGGTACACCCTCGCTCTGGTCTCCGGTGCGTCATTCGCCGACGCGGTCGCGCGCGTCCTGCGCCTGGAGCGCCACGGCGGCAGCGACGGCGTGCTGGCGGACGGCGGGCGACCGGTCGCGCGGGCCGGGCTGGCGCTCGCGCCGTCGCCCTGGCTCGCGGACGCGGACCTCGACGCGGTCGTCCTGCACCGGCCGTGGGGATTCGAACCGCCGCCCGGCACGACGGTCGTCGCCGCGCACGAGGCGCTCGATCACGAGCTGACGCCGGGCGCGGGGGGCGTCCGCGTCGCCGATGCGCTCGGGCTGCGCGACGTGGAGCCGCTCGGCGCGCTCGGGCTCGTCGGCGCCGTGCGCGCGACCGACCGCTGGCGCGAGCGCCTGGAGCTGTCCTTCGGCGGGCTCGAGGCGTGGAGCGGCGGCGCTGGCCGGCCGGTCCGGCGGGTCGCGCTCGTCGGCGCGCTGCGCCCCGCGCTCGTCGAGGCCGCGACCGCCGCGGGCGCCGACCTCTACGTCACCGGCCAGTGGCGGCCGGCCGCGCGCGATGCGCTCGACGCGTCCGGGATCGCCCTCGCGGCCGTCGGGCACGAGCGCGTCGAGCGGTGGGCGCTGCGCACGCTCGCCGCGCTGCTGCGCGCCGAGCTCCCGGACGTCGAGATCGTCGTCGAGCCGCCGGGCGAGGAGCGCTGGCTCATCGACGCCATGAACCTCATCGGCGCGCGACCGGACGGCTGGTGGCGCGACCGGCCCGGCGCCCAGCGCGCGCTCGCGGCGCGCCTGGAGCGCTTCGCCGCGGCGACGGCGGCGCGGGTAGAGGTCGTGTTCGACGGCGCCGAGCACCCGATCGCGGTCTCGCGGGCCGCCGTGCGCTTTGCGGCGCGCCGCGGTCGCGACGCGGCCGACGACGACATCGCCGCGCTCGCCGCGCCCGGCGTCACGGTCGTGAGCTCCGACGCCGCGCTCGCCGCACGCGCCCGGGCCGCGGGCGCGCGGGTCACCGGCGCCGGGGCGTTCCTACGCGCCCTCGACCTCGTCTCATGAGGCGACGGGCTGCGGCAGCGGCGGGAGCGGCGCCGCGAGGGCCTGGCTCAGCGCCCGCGCGAGCTCGTCGATGCGCGCCTCGGCCGCCGGCGGCGCGCTACGGGCGGGGTCGGGCGAGGCGGCCGGCAGCTCGACCTGCCCCGCGAGCTCGACGAGCATCCCCTCGATCCCGCTCAGGAGCGCCTCGGCCGAGGCCGCGGCCGCCTCGTCGTCGGACGCGGCGACGACCGCAGCCGCGTCGGCGAGGGCGACGACCGCGGTGAGCCAGTGATCGCGCCCGCGCGGCGCGCGGTAGAGCGCGAGGACCGGCGAGTTGCCGTGCGTCTCGCGCACCTGCGACACCCAGTCCTCGGCGCGCTCGAACGTCCGCTCGGCGGCGCCCGGGCCCGCGCGATCGAGCCAGGCCAGGAGCGTGGCGCCGTCGGGCGGCCGGCCCGCGCGCGCGGTGACCGTGTCCACGCCGGCCTCGCGCTGCAGGAAGTTCTGGGCCAGCTGCGGGATGTAGGCGATGACGATCGCCAGGAAGGCGAAGCCCGTTCCCCCCTCGATGACGGCGAGGATGCGCCCGCGCGGCTCGTGCGCGACGAAGTCGCCGTAGCCGATCGTGAAGAGCGTGACCCCCGAGAAGTAGAGCGCGTCGCCGAACGTCGTCCGCTCCGGGCCCGAGGTCAGGTCGGCGCCGATGCCCCAGAGCAGCGCGGCGAAGCCGAAGAGCAGGAGGAGGGCCCAGACGGCGATGAGGATCACCGACGCGAGCGGACCGAACGCGCGCAGGCCCGCGGCCGCCCGCCGGCGGCTGTCGCTGTTGTCGGCCGCCCGGCGCCAGAGGGGGTAGACGTGGCGGTAGAGGGTCTGGGACGGCAGGCCGCGCAAGGGCGCGCGCCCCGGGAGGACGGTGACCACGAAGCCGTCGTAGAGCGTCGCGAGCACCGCCCACGCGCCGAGCGCGAAGACGACGCCGCGCACGATGACGTCGATCACGTCCACTCAAGCTCCGAGCGCGCCGACCAGTAGGCGTCGGGCTCCTCGGGCGCGACGACGTCGGGCGCACCGGCGAGGTCGAGTGCGCGGAGGTTGCTGTGCAGTTGCTCGACGGTCGCGGCGCCACTGAGCGCGACGTCGACCCACGGCTGCTCGAGGACCGGGGCGAGGGCGAGCGCGTCGGCCGTCGTGCCGCGCTCGCGCGCGGCGGCGACGAGCTGTGGCTGGTCGCCGCGCTCGGTCAGGCGACCGTTGGCGAGCGCCTCCTTCACGATGACACCGAGCCCGGCGTCGTGCGCGTTCGCGAGCGCCGGGCCCGCGCTCGGCTCGAGCAGGTTCCACGTCGCCTGGACGGCGTCGAAGCCGCCGACCTCGAGCGCCCGCTCGATCGTCTCCGACTGGCTCGGACCGGTGGTCGAGAGCCCCACGCGGACGCCGGTCGAGCGCAGCTCGTCCAGGCCGGCGCGCAGCTCGGCGTCCTCGAGGACGCCGCTGTCGACCGTCGCGGAGTGGATCTGGTAGAGGGCGAGGCTGTCGCCGAGGAGCTCGACCGTCTCGGCGAGCTGCCGGTGGAAGGCGGCGGCCGAGAGGTCCTTGACCTCGGGCGGATCGGCGTCGACTTCCCAGTTCGCGGTGTACGTGTAGCCCCACTTCGAGCCCACCGTGACGTCCTCGCGCGTCAGGCCGCGGCCGTCCAGCCAGGAGGCGAGGAACGCCTCCGCCCGCCCGTAGGACCGCGCGGCGTCGAAGTAGCGCACGCCGCCGTCGAACGCGGCGTCGAGCACGGCGTGGGCGTGGCGCTCCATCGCCGCGACCGAGCGGTCCGAGCCGAGATCCTCGCCGTGTCCGAGGTTCAGATACCCGGGCCGCCCGAGCGCCGCGAGCCCGAGCCCGATCGCCGAGACCGGCGGCCCACCACGGCCGAGGCTGCGCTCCCTGCTCGCTACGATGACCGCCTCCCGCCGGAGTAGCTC